>QMKT01000046.1 GCA_003646505.1 Campylobacterota bacterium | reverse complement strand
TTCAAAGAACTCTTAAAAAATAGTACCTAAATTATACAATAAAAAGTATTAGAATAGAAATAATACCTTAGATACTTTTTGGTATTTATTTCCAATACATGAACTGTTCGATTCTTGACCCAGTGCATCTTTAGGCACATCAGCAAATGCAGCATATGTTCCAAAGAACATTACTGTTAGGAACAGAAGACCCAAAATAACATGCTGTCAACCTTTCATGAAACTTATGCTATGATTTACAAAATTGTAAAGAGAACAGGGGATAGTATGGAAAAGTTGATGAAGCCTGCAGAGTATGCTAAAGAGCTTGGTATCTCAAGACAGGCAGTCTATGCGAAGATCAAACGAGGTATCTTGACGGCTAAAAATGTAGAAGGTAAGCTTTACATTGTTGTTGACAAAGTAAATAAAGAAGCTTCTGACAATACGGTAAAAGAGACAACTTCCGCGTCAAGTACCGCTACTTCAAGTAAAATAGAAACAGCAATTCCTCAATCTGAAGATAAAAATTATAAAGCCCTGCTTCAAGCCAAAGATGAAACTATCTCCGTACTTAAAGGAACGGTTAAAGATCTCAAAAAATCAAATAAACAGATCTCTACGACCTTAAAAGGAGAGATCGATCTTCTCAAAGAAGCCTTTCATGAGATGCGTTCACTGTATGTACTCCAATTGGAGCAAAAGAAGCCTATTGTCCAAGAAGATACGATAGAAGTGATCTCGGAAGAAGATACGGTTGAGGTAGAAGAGGAGCATTGGATAGGAATGAAGAAATTCTTTAAACAGTACAAGATCAAGAAAGAAAAACAGGAAAAAATAGAAAAACGTCTCAAAAAAGCCTATAAATTAGGAGATGGAAGAGTGATGAAAGTGGAAAATAAGCTTAAAGTCAATGCCGATAAAACCTATATAGATATCGTGAAATAAGATGCAGGCACTCAAAGACTTTTCAAAAGAGTACAGCCTCTTTTTGGCTATCATCACTTTTTTTCTCATGAATCACTTTGAGCATACGCTTGTGCAAAGTACATCAGGTAATCTTTTCGGGTTTGGGATTTTATTTGCCGTGATCATATATGCGGCTATGAATGTTGCTCATCATGCAGAGATGCTTGCTGAGAAATTTGGAGAACCTTACGGAACATTGATCCTTACTTTCTCTGCGGTGGTTGTAGAAATTGTGATCATTGTGATCATGATGTTACACGCAGAAAACCCTACACTTGCACGAGATACGATCTATTCGGCAATTATGCTAGATATCAACGGATTGTTGGGGGTTGCTGCGATCATTGGAGGTATCAAATACGGGGAACAGCCTTATAATGTAGACTCTTCTAACTCTTATCTTTCTATGTTGCTGGTTGCTATCGGTATTGCCATGGTCTTACCGCATTTTATAGATGTGGCACATTACACGATGTTTACGGTCTTTACAGTCATTACCTTCGTCCTGCTTTATGTTACGTTTACCCGTGTACAGCTTAGTTCACATAAATACTTCTTTGAATATGAAAAAGCAGAAGAAAAATGTAAAGAGACAGGAGAATGTGAAGTGCATGAGAATATCAATGCCTGGTATCATACTGTAAATCTTGTGCTTTACATTATGGCTATTGGTGCCCTTGCTGAAGTATTGTCTGTTTTTATGGGTAATACTCTGGCAAACTATGAGCTACCTTTGGCCATAGGGGCTGTAGGTGTTGCGCTTATTTCTGCCTCTCCTGAACTCATTGTTGCTGTGAGAGCAGCTCTGGATAACCGTATGCAAACGGTGATAAACATTGCGCTTGGTGCCTCCCTTGCCACGATACTTTTGACGATACCTTCAGTGATCATCGTATCTTACATTATGGGCATGGAGCTACAACTTGCTATTACGCCTGTTCAAGGAGTGATGTTAGGGTTGACGCTGCTTGTGAGTATTGTTAACTTTAACGATGGAGAGACCAATGTGCTGGAAGGGTTCCTGCACTTTATCTTGTTTATTGTTTTTGCCTTTTTACTCTTTGTTTGACTTATCCCTCCTTACTGTAGGGGGGATAAATAACATTTAGCGAAACAAAGATAGCAGTTTTCCTACGACATCATCATCCGTATAGATCTTCACTGTACGAATATCATACCGTGAAAAATGTTCCATGAGTTTGGCATCATTTTCTTTTAATTTAGCCAGATACTTCTCTTGGCTTCTCTTTCCAAAATAAGTATCTATCTTGCTGCCATCCTGCGGAGAATTTAAGGTGACTTCTCCCAGTCTCTTTGGAGATTCTTCGTCTCTTTCTCTAATGATGACAACAATGACTTCATGTCTCTGTGCAAGAAGCGACAGGTCTATCTCTTCTAAAAAATCACCCAGAACAAAGATCAAAGAGGGTTTATGGATTCTTTTAAAAAGATCTTGAATGGCAGATGTATAGTTTAGGGTAGAACCCAGCAAAGAAGCATCAAAGAGGGTTTGGGAAAATTGCTCTATATGATAGAGTTGCTTTGTGGGGGGCGTTGTAGTGCTATGAACTTCTTCGTAGCAGATACCTGTAAACAGGTCATTGTTTTGCTGTGCAGCATAGCCTAACACCGTTGCCACTTCTGTCAGCTTGGTCTGTTTGGTGTTTCCTGCACCAAAATAGAGGCTTCCATCCATCAAAGTAGATACAACAACAGAGAGCTCACGGTTGGCATGCAACTCTTTGATGTAGGGCTTTCCAAGCTTTGCAGTGATGGTCCAGTTTATCTTACGGATATCATCACCCATTTGATATTCACGTAATTCTGAAAAATCATACCCCTCTCCATGAAGTTTGGAGAGGTTATGTCCACTTAGTAAAGTATAAACCTGATGTCTGGCTTTGAGTTGCAGGGCTTTGAATGACTGATGCATCAGGGTACAGGTAAAGTCTCAACAATACGAGAGATAATTTGATCTGTACTTATGCCTTTGGCTCTTGCCTCATAAGAAAGTACAATGCGGTGGCGTAGTATATTGTGGATCACATACCCTATATCGGCAGGACTGACAAAAGATTTGCCTCTTAAAAAGGCTTTTGCTTTTGCTGCTTTATAGAGGTCTATAGAAGCTCTTGGGCTGGCACCAAACATGATGCTCTCAGCGATCTCTTCGAGACCAAACTTAATGGGGTCTCTCGTAGCAGCGATAAGCTGTACCATATATCGTTCCAGCTCTTCATCGATATGAAGAGTGTTGATCGTATCTTGAAGCTTGTGTAGCACATCTATGTCCAGTACAGTCTCTATCTCTCCGAAACTTTTACTTGCGGCTTTACGCATGATGTCCAGCTCTTCTTCTTCACTATTATGATGCACCACGAGTTTCATCATAAATCTGTCCAGTTGTGCTTCAGGGAGAGCATATACCCCTTCTTGTTCTATGGGGTTTTGTGTTGCCATGACAAGGAAAGGACGCTCAAGTTTAAAGGTCTCATCTGCGATGGTCACCTGTCTCTCCTGCATGACTTCAAGCAGTGCAGACTGCACTTTGGCAGGAGCACGGTTGATCTCGTCGGCTAAAAGAAGATGGGTAAAAAGGGGACCTTTTTTAATGCTGAAAGAGTGATCCTGAGGATTGTAAATTTGCGCACCTATGATATCAGAGGGTAAAAGGTCGGGGGTAAACTGTATACGCTTTGCATCCAGACCTATGGCTTTTGAGAGTGCATTGATCGTGGTTGTTTTGGCCAGACCCGGTACTCCTTCGACAAGTATATGCCCATCACAAAGCAGTCCTATGAGTAAACCTTCTATCATTGCTTCTTGCCCAATAACAGCTTTGCTTAGTTCTTTTTTGAGTAGGCTTATTTGTTCATTCATATTATTTTCTCCAACAAGTCTTGTTTCACTTTCTTAAAATTTATTTTACCATCTCCATATAAAGAAGCTTCCAGTATTTCCATGGTAGAGGTAAAATGTTTATCTTCTGTTGCCATAAGCAATTGCAGTAATGCTTTTGCATCATTGCAGTTTTGTATCTTATCTTTGAAGGGGTTGTCCTCTTTTCTTCTCTGCTTTTTTGTCCATTTCCAGCTTAAAGCGGAGAGATACCCTGCAGTAAATACGACAACGTAGCCTAAGAGCGTTTTCAGCCATGACCAGTCTTCTTTGAGAAGTAGAGGTGAGTCTATGGCATCTACCAATGTGTTTGTTTTGGGCGTTGTTATATCAAAATGTTGCTCTGGTACGGTAAGGTAATAGCTCTTTTGTGTATGAGGATCAAATGCTTTGATCTTTAGGGGAGAGAGGGTAAAACTCTGTGTATGGGAGAGAGCCATAGCGTAAGTGACTGTACTTTGTGAGCCTTGTATCGTAACGATAGACTTGACAACAGGATCTTCGGTAAAACGTGTAAAGTTTCCTTCTTTGGGTAAAAGTGTATTGAGCAGGGGAGGGTAACCTTTTCCACCAATACTAACCTGTATAGGTAGAGGTTCATAGGCTTGTGCTTGATGCTTTTTGATAGCGTGAGTCAGTTTAAAGTCACCGACTAAGAGAGTGTTTTCAGGTAATGCTTGTACGTTTAACTGCAGGGGTGGCAACTTGACATCTGTGTCAACAGTGACCAGTCCTTTGACATTATCCCTGTCTCCGGAAAAACTGTAAGCCACACTGTCCTCAGTGGTAACTTTTTTGAGAAGGTCGAAAGCAATGTTGATCTTCCCGGACTTCAGCGGATAGATGAGATAGACATAATGTACCTGTGCATGATGTCCTGTGTCTGTCTCTTCGATATCCAGCCTTTGAAAATGATAGGCATCACTTTCTTTGATCTTAAAATCAAAAAGCAATACTTTGTCATGACTGGTCTGGTTGAGATCAAGTGTGAGTATTACCCCTTCTTTGACATAAGGATCCGTCTTGTTCACATGAAAGCTATGGGTAAAATCTTCAGCATGCGACATAAGGCTGAAGAGACAAAAACTGAAGAGCTGAAAAAGGATAAGGCTACCAAGGTTGTTTTTCATGTATATATCCTTTGTTTATCAGCTCATAGACTTTAGAACTCAGAGGTTGTTGTTCCGACTTCCCATCATAGAGAAGCTTGCTCTTCTTCTGCTCTTTACTGGATTGACTCTCTCCCCCACCCCCACTTCCTGAGCTGGGCTGATCTTCGCTGCGTGTTTCATCTTTCTTGGCTTCTTGTGCTTCACTTTTACTGGAATTAGAACTTTGTGACTTAGGGTGGGCAATACCAAGTTGGGCACTCTTTGGGTCACGTAAGAGTGCAATAAGTGATAAGTTATAACGGGCATCTACATCTTCGCCTAATTGTAATGTTCTAGTATAGTAAATTTTGGCTTTATCATACGCTTCCTGCATGGCATAGGCATTGGCTATATTGTAATAGAGTTGTTGTTTGATAAGGACAGAAGTCGAGCGAATAGACTTATAGGTATGTATAGCTTTTTTGAAATCACCTTGTCTGTAGTATGCGTGACCCAAAGTCATTTGACTTTGCAATGAACGTACTTTGATCTGTTTTATCTGCATTAGCGTAGTGTTGAAATCGCCTTTTTGGTAACTTTTGTAAGCAAGACTGAGGGTATAGTTGTCCAGTACCGAGGCTTGTGTTTGAAAACCTAAAAGGGCAAAAAGGAGAAACAGGTATTTGATGGCTCTTGTGTGTACCATCAAAAAGAGTAATGCCGCAAGAAATAAAGGTATTTGATAACGCTCGAGGTAATAGCGTTGCATTTTTTGTACGTTTTGTGCTTTACGCGCATTGCTTTGTAGGGATCTACTGATCTCTCTTGCCGTTGCAGCCGCTGAGAGGTAAGGCTCTATGTATGTTCCAGAGACAGAAGATACCAAAGAGGCTAAAAGGGGGTTGATCCGTGAGACAACAAGATTCCCCTCCTGATCTTTGAGTAAGGTACCCTCAGAGTTATGAACGGTGGTACCTTGTGTCGTTCCCAAGGCCAATACTGTTAAGGAAACATCGGCTTCATGTAGCAGTTTTGTTAGTTTTTCAAGATTATCTTCTTCTCCTCCGTCAGTCATGAGGATGAGGTTTTTGTGCCCCCTGTTCATTTTGGCCAGTTGCTGAAACAATTTTTCCAGGGATGTCCCTTTTGTCAGGATGAATTCAGGGTTTAGAGACTCCAAGGCTATAGTGATAAGTTTGTGATCGGTCGTGGGAGGAGAGAGCAGGAGAGGATTTGTGGTAAATGCGATGAGCATGACGTTATCGCCGGGGTTTTCTTCCAACAAGAGAGCAATGGTCTCTTTTGCAAAGTCATAACGCGTAGGAGCGATATCGGTAGCTTTCATAGAATAAGAGACATCAATCGCAATGAGTATATCTTTGGCTTTAATGCTGGCTTCCTGCAGAGCTTGTTCTTCTACAGGACGTGAGAGTGTAAGTACAAGAAGCATTAGTACAATAAGGTGAATACGTTGAGTGAACAGCAGTCTTCCTTTCCATAAAAGCAAGAACAAAGGGAGCATCAACCATAAAAAACTTGGGCTTAAAAGAGTCATATCCCCCTCCTTTGCGTACCCAATACCCAGAGTAACAGTAAGATAAATACGAGGATCAATGGGTACATGATAAGCAGTCTCTGATTAAGATAGTTTTCACTTCGTATGGCAGAGGGTTCCAAAGTATTTATCTCTTCATAAATTTCTCCAAGGGCTTTGGAAGAAGAAGCGGCGTAACTCTTTGCACCACTTTGTTTGGCTATGGTCTCCAGCAGGGATGCATCATAATCAGATTTTTCCCCTATACCGATGGTATAGACCTTGATACCTAAAGACTTTGCTTTGCTTACAGCAGCTTTAGGGGAAGTGTGCCCTGCATTGTGATATCCGTCTGTGATCAGCACAATGGCTTTATTGTCTGCTTCACCATAAGAGAGTGTACGTATGGACTGCATGATGGCATCACCTATAGCAGTACTTTCTCCTGCTAATCCGACATTGGTCATTTCAAGTAAGTAGGAGAGAGATTCCAGATCATAGGTAAGCGGAGAAGCGGTGTAGGCAAAGGTACCAAAGATGACAACGCCCATGTTGTCATCAAAACGTTTTTTGACAAAGTCTTGCGAAAGTGTAAGTGTGGTTTCATATTTTGTTTTAAACCGGTCTTTCCCGTCAAACCCGCGTTGTGCCATTGAACCGCTTGCATCGATGGCCAAAATGAGATCTCGGCCTTTTTTGTGTTGATTGGCTTTGGCATCATAGACAAAAGGTTTGGCAAGGGCAAAGACCATGAGAGAAAAGAGCGCCATTTTTAACCAGGGTTCCCAACTTAAAAGAGGACTCTCTCGTGTGATCCATGACAACTTGGGAAAATAATAGGGCTTACTGTACTGTTTACACCAAAGAAAACAGGGCAAGAGTAACAGTAGAACCAATAGGGTTGGCGAACCGAATGAAAAATGCATAGTGTATTTTAGCACTTATATGGTTATTTTAGTATAATGAAGCATGCATAAATTACCCATGATCATACTTTCGGCTTTATTATTTTTATCATTGACGCTAGGCGTTCTTTTCCTTTTTCCTTTTACTCAAACAGGTAACACCATGCTTAAGCCTTACGTTAAGGAAGCGCTGGAAGAGGAGATAGGGTTGCCTGTTGAGGTGAAATCTTTCAAACTTGAATATGGCACCGTTCGATTAACTTTTGTGATCGATGGTCAGGCTCTGGTAGAGACAGCAAGTCATTATGGGGTATGGGGTTTTTCTCTTGATGGTATTTATAAGGTCACAGCAAAGAAATTTGATTATGAAGGGTTGATATTAGGAGAGGCCGATCTTAAAGGGAATTTTAAAAGAGAAGGAAAAGAGATCGATGTGACGGGGCAGGGGCTAGCTTTGGGTGCAAAGATAGATTACAGTTTCAAGATCATGGATGATGTGGCTCAAAAGATCATACTGAAGATGAAAGATGCCCGGCTTGAGCAAATATTGACACTTTTAGGTAAACCTGCTTTGGCACATGGAAAAGTGGACATAGATGTTAATATGCCAGATATAGGGAATGGGAAGGCAGAAGGACAGGGGCAACTATTGCTTCATCAGGCTTCTTTTGACCGCGCTTTGGTGAAACAGCTTTATGGTTATACGCTTCCTGCAAAAAGTGAAATCTCTGCAAAAGCAGAGGCAAAGCTTCAAGGGAATTTTGTCGGCATAACAGGAGAGGTAGAAAGTGATCTCTTTAGTGTACTTCTTAAAGATACACGATTTGATATTGCTAGTAAAATATTCATGGGAAAATATGTGTTAGATGTAAAAGAGTTGCGTATTGTGACAAAAAACAAGTTGACAGGCGCTTTCAAAGCCCAGGGTGATATGAAACTTGAGGGTAAACAGTTTTTTGTTGCCGGGAAAAGTAGTTCTTTTGGAGGAGAACTAGGGTTTAGTGTTGGAAAGAACGCGAAGATCACATTACAGGAAATCTCTTTAGAAAAAATGTTGCCTTTATTTAGACAGCCAGTGTATGCCAAAGGGAAAGTGAACGGCACCGTGAGCATGGATGATATTTCTGCCAAGTCTGGAGAATATGATCTGTATATTGACAAAGGAAGTCTTATTTCTAAGACTTTTGCTCAAAAATGGGGTAGTAAAATACCTGTAAAAAATCAGTTTTCCTTCACTTCCAAAGGGAAAATAGACAAACAAAAGCTTAGAGCAAATGTCACCCTACTCTCAACACTTACAGAGTTGAAACTCTCTTCCCTCAGCTATGACCTTAAAGATAAAATGCTCATTTCAGAGTATGACTTGCTTCTTCATGATGTTAAGGCGCTACTGCCAAAATCAAAGACGAAGAGAGGGGAAACGTTTGGAGCAAAAGGAAAATTGCAGTTTAGGGATACCCTAATTATTTCCGGAGAGACCAAAGGTCTGGGTAAAAAGGTAGCCTTTCGTTATGACAGCAAAAAACATGGTAATAAAAAAGCAGAATTAAATGCTCCACAAATTTTGGTAGAGAAAGTACTTGCTTTGATGGGGGTACCCGTCTACATAAAAGGTACGATGGATGCGAAGGTAATAATGACCGATGTAAAAGCAAAAGAGGGTACATTTTCTCTGAAAGGTACTAAACTTGTGACTCAGTCATCGGCAATGAAGAAATGGATGGGTAAAGCGTTAAAGATGAAGGTAAAGCTTGAAAGTTCCGGTACCTTTGAAAAAGAGAAAGTTTACATGACAACAAAACTAAGGACACCTTTGGCAAATATCGACCTGAACACTATGGTCTATGATCAAAAAAAGAAAAGTGTTAAAAGTGCTTATCGCATTGATATCCCGGAGTTAAAAAAATTACAGCCTTATATAGATAAAAAACTTTATGGCCCTATAGTGCTCAAAGGGGTGTTCTCTAAAGAGAAAAAGCTTAAATTGACAGGAAACACTACTTCTCTGGGCGGAAAAATAAACTATAGTCTACATGGAAAAGAACTCCGCAGTACGATTACTGCTGTGCCCCTCCTCAATATTTTAGGGCTTTTGGGACATAAGAAATTTTTTCTAGGACAGGCTTATGGGAAAGGCACCTATAATATAAAGCAAAAATCAGGTGTAGTAGATCTTGATATCCGATCTTTTCAGATCAAACCAAGTAGCTTAACACAGACCGTAAAAATGTTCTTGGGTAAAGATCCTGCGCGTATTATCTTCTCTTCTAGCAAATTTCATGCGGATATCAAGAAGAAAGTCACACGCTATACACTTAGGGCACAAGGCTCACACAGCAGTTTCGAGATCCTTAACGGCAGCATAGATAAACGTAGTGATACACATAAGGCCAATTTTACTTTTGTGTATGAAAAATATACGATACACGGCAAAATAAGAGGGAGTGCCGATAATCCGAAGGTAACCATCGATACCTCTGCGCTACTTAAAGAACAACTCTCTAACGAAAAGGTACAAAAGAAACTTGAAAAAGCTTTAGGCAGCAAAGCAGCAAAATTTTTAAAAGGGCTTAACTTTTAGAGAGGTTTTATTGATAACAACTCTCATCTTTATTGTTTTTTAAGAGAATTTGGAATATACTCCATCTATGTAAAAAAGTGATAATAATTATCATTTAGTATATTTATATTGCACTATAAGGAAAAGTTTTGGAAAAAATTACCATTGCCCTGGCAGGTCAGCCAAATGTAGGGAAAAGTTCACTGATTAATGCTATCTCAAATGCCACACTTAAAGTGGGTAACTTTTCCGGTGTAACAGTCGACAAAACAGAAGTGGAATTTACGCTTTGTGATGAGGTGAGCTGTAAGGATTATGAAGTCCATATTATTGACCTTCCTGGTGCATATTCTTTAACGGAATATACTATAGAAGAAAAAGTAACAAAAAGTTTTTTACAAAGTGATGAATATGATGTCATTGTGAATGTTGTAGACTCTACCAACCTGCAACGAAACCTGCTTTTTACCACACAGTTGCTTGAAACAGGTAAAAAAGTGGTTGTAGCGCTCAATATGGATGATGAAGCGCAAAATGAGGGTATATCTATTGATGAGAAACAACTCTCTTCTATCTTGGGTGTGCCTTGTATTAAAACATCTGCATCAGATAAAACAGGGATCGAGGAACTTAAAGCAGCGATCATTGAAGTGTATGAAAGAGAAGAGACAAGTGCAAAAGTGATCTACTCTGATCATATAGAAGAAGAGATCGCAGTGATCACAAACTTTTTAGAAGAAAAAAAGTATAACAACTGCATTCCTTATCGTCAACTGGCTGTACGTTTGTTGCAGGAAAATGTAGATGTCTATAAAAAGATGCATGATGAACCTATCTGGATAGAGATGCTGCCTATCATAAGAGAAGGGATCAATCATATTTATCTGCATACCAATACAAAAGATCTCGATGA
>QMKT01000045.1 GCA_003646505.1 Campylobacterota bacterium | reverse complement strand
TATGTGGTAAGTTCTCATGACGGTATGGATGAGATAGGCCTTGCAGGTAAAAGTGCTTTTGCTTTTGTCGAAAACGGCTTAGTAACAGAGGGTGAGATAGACCCAGAGGCATACGGTTTTACCTTGGGACCTAAAGAAGCGATACAAGGTGGAGATGCAGCTTTTAATGCTCAGATAAGCAGAGATATCTTTTCTGGAAAAGAGCAGGGTGCAAAAAGAGACATTGTTGTACTGAATGCAGCATTTGCTCTTTTTGCAAACGGTGGTGTAAAAGATATAGCTGAGGCGATAGAGAAAGTAAAAGCACAATTGGAAAGTGGTAAAGCAACGAAGCATTTACAATGTATTGCGGAAGTGTCAAAGGGTTTTTAATGTATTGGGTACCTGTAGGGGCGGACTCCCATGTCCACCCGGAATGGAATGTACATTATGGATTTAAATATCACCCGGGAATGGAATGTGAATTATGTATGTTAAATATTTGTATGAAACCACGGGAGCACACGGGGGTGCTCCCCTACATATCAAATATGAATTTTGTAGGGGCGGTACCCCCGTGTCCGCCCGAAAACCAATATGAATTACACATTATGCCCGTAGGGGCGGACTCCCATGTCCGCCCTTGGATTTATGTATCACCTGGGAATGGAATGTGAATTATGTATGTTAAATATTTTTATGAAACCATGGGAGCACACGGGGGTGCTCCCCTACAAGGAAAAAAATGAATAAAGAAATAACAGCTTCATTATCGCAATTAGATAAAGTAGTAAATTATTTAAATGAAACACTGCCTGCTCATGCCATAGTGTTTTTACGTGGTGATCTGGCAGCAGGAAAAACAACTTTGACACAAGCTATCGCAAAGGCTAAAGGTGTTGAAGGGGAGGTTACTTCTCCTACTTTTTCTCTTCAACAATGTTATGCTGTGAAAGATGGTACAGGTTTATACCATTATGATCTTTACCGTTTAGAGTATGATGCGTTTATGCAGATGGGTCTTTTTGAAGAGTTTGAAAAAGAGGGTTGGCATATGGTAGAATGGGGATCTGACGCACTTAAAGCCTTTTTAGAAGGTGTAGGCTATAATGTTGTAACGATTGACATAGAACCTAATGAAAATAGTAGAACATATAGGATACATATATAATGCATACACTTGAAGCCGAAAACCTTGCAAAAACCATTAAAAAAACAAAGATCGTACATGATATTTCTCTTAAAGTAAAAAGTAAAGAGATCGTAGGATTGCTTGGCCCAAATGGTGCAGGAAAAACGACTTCGTTTTATATGGTGTGCGGATTAACAGATGCGACTGAAGGCAAGGTTTTTTTAGATGGCGAAGATATCACAAAACTGCCTTTAAGTGCCCGTGCACAGATGGGGATAGGGTATTTGCCTCAAGAGTCCAGCATCTTTAAAGACTTAACGGTGGAAGAGAACTTACTCATCGCTGCTGAAGCACTTAATCTGAAAAAAGAAGTTGTGGGTCCACGTATAGAAAAACTGCTTGAAATTTTCAATATTGAACCCATACGTTCACGTTTGGGAATACGTTTGAGTGGTGGTGAACGAAGAAGAGTAGAGATAGCAAGAGCATTGGTTGGAGAACCAAAGTTTTTACTTCTTGATGAACCTTTTGCGGGGGTTGATCCGATAGCTGTTTTGGATATACAAAACATTATTAAACAATTGGTTGACCTTGATATGGGTATATTGATTACAGACCATAATGTACGTGAGACATTGGGGATCTGTGACAGGGCGTATGTTATGAGGTCTGGAGAAATGCTTGCAACGGGTACCAGTGATGAGATCACAAATGATAAGAATGTACGTAAACATTATTTGGGTGAACATTTTACGTTTTAGACTTATAGGACGGAAAATGGGCAAAGCCCATATTTCCTACGTTAACACTAGGTTTTCTTACGATTCGGCATTTAGTGCCTCACTTGTACTGCATTTTAGATGCTTGTCAGCGTGGAGCTCACGTATCTAGATACGTTTTAGGTTGTATGCATGAATTTAAAAGATATAAAAATACTACTTGATAAAGAAGTTCAAACACGAAATAACATTTCTGAACTCTCTTATGAAAAGCCTGACCCCCTTCTTATTGCCTCCAAACATCAAGATGAATCCATAGCATTGATCTGTGCTTTGTTTGCGTATGGTAATGCCGGGCTTATTGTTAAATTTTTAGACAGCCTGGACTTCTTTTTACTTGAAAGCAGCGAAGAGAAGATCAGGCAGACACTTTCTTCGCATTATTACCGTTTTCAAAAAAATGAAGATGTTGTGGCACTTTTTATTGCCTTGAAACGATTAAGAGAAGTAGAGAGTATTGAAAATATTTTCTATGCTGGGTATAAAAAAGAAGAAAATATACTGGAAGGTTTGTGGCACTTTATCGATACCTTGAAAAATGTGCATCCTCATAAAAGTCGGGGATATGATTTTTTAGTGGGTTCTTTGCCTAAAAAAGTATCTGCCTCTGGTACTTATAAACGCTATATGATGTACCTGCGATGGATGGTACGAAAAGATGTACTCGACATGGGACTATGGACAAAGATCGATAAAAAAGATCTGCTTATGCCCTTGGATACGCATACTTTTAAAGTCTCACAACGTTTAGGGTTACTTAAGCGTAAAACCTACGATATGAAAGCCAGTATAGAATTGACTGATACCTTGCGAACTTTTGATGCTTTAGACCCTATTAAATATGATTTTGCCCTTTATCGTCTGGGACAGGAAAAATTACAGTAGTTAAGCTACTATATCCACTTGCTTATAAGGTGAAAAAAGGTATAATCCCGCAATATTAAACTTACAAGAGGATGTTTTATGGAAGGTGTATTTACGTACCTTGGCGCTATTTTTGGTCATGGACAAATGATGTTTGTTGCGCACTTGGTTTTAGTGGCAATTATTATATTGGCAATCGCAAAAATGGCAACAAAGAGTCTTAGAGCAGTACCAACAGGTACACAAAATGTTATGGAAGCCTACATTGGCGGTGCTATAGCTATGGGTAAAGATGTGATCGGTGAAGAACTTGCAAGAAAGTATCTGCCACTTGTAGCAGCAGTGGGAATGTTTGTATTTGTATCAAACGTGATCGGTATTATCCCAGGATTTGAGTCTCCAACTTCAAATATTAACGTAACATTGCCTTTAGCATTGTTGGTCTTTTTCTACTACAACTATGAAGGTATCAAAAAGAATGGTTTTGTAAAATACTTTGCTCACTTTATGGGTCCTGTAAAAATACTTGCACCATTGATGTTCCCAATTGAGATCGTTTCTCACATTTCAAGAATTATCTCACTTTCATTCAGACTTTTTGGTAACATTAAAGGGGATGATCTTTTCTTATGGGTACTTCTTATGTTAGTACCATATATTGCACCACTTCCTGCATATCTTTTACTTACATTCTCAGCAATTTTACAAACGTTTGTATTTATGATCCTTATTTATGTGTACCTTGCAGGTGCTGTAGCTATAGAAGATGATCACTAAGATCACTTTGGATAATTAAATATGAGACTGCAAAACGGACCGTTAAGTTTTGTAGTCAACTTTCTTTTAGGTGTCGCATGGGCTGCTGTCCTTCTTGGCGCTATTACTTCATTTCTCGCTTTTTATCAAGATAGTTTCTTTCTTGCTGTGATCTTTGCATTTATGGGTGCGTTACCAGGTATGGTATCTGTGCTTTTACTTGAACATATCATCACGGGTAAAGAGAAACATTTAGAGCTTAAAAAACAAACTGCATTACTTGAAAAACTTCTTACAAAAAAAGAAAAGATCGAAAAAGAAAATAACGATTTAAAATGATCGCGTATGCTATCACAGATCCATCTACCTTGGATTTTAATGAGCTAGAGCGTGATCTAGAGAGATTTTCCCAACACGCTTCTATGATTGTTTACAGAGATACTGAAAATTCTAATTATGCAGAGTGTGCCCGTCTTTTTATGGCATCTGTAAAGAGTTATAAAAAAGGGTTTCAAAAGGTATTGTTACATTCAGACTACCTGTTGGCAAAAGTCTTAAATGCAGATGGTGTACATTTAAAGAGTACACAATTTTCATTGATATCAAAGGCAAAGGATTTAGGTCTGTTTGTCTTTGTGAGTACACATACTGTAGAAGAAGCTTTAGAGGCTGAAGCCTTAGGTGCAGATATGGTCACAATGAGCCCCATATTTCATACACCCAATAAAGGTTTGCCTATGGGTGTTGATGTACTTAAAAGTATTGTTATGCAAACTAATATTCCTGTGATCGCACTTGGGGGAATCATTACAAAAGAGCAGATAGATATCTGTAGAAAGACAGGCGCGAAGGGCTTTGCCTCTATACGCTACTTTTCTAAAGGGAGCCTCTAAACTTCTTTATAGTACCAAAACGCTATAATATTTACAATTATCTAACGAGGAAAATCACTATGTTTGAAACCGTTATCGGTCTTGAAGTTCACGTACAACTTAACACAAAAACAAAACTCTTTTGCTCTTGCCCAACCTCTTTTGCCGAGCACCAAAACACCAACACTTGTCCTACCTGTTTAGCACTTCCCGGAGCACTTCCTGTAGTGAACAAAGAAGCCGCTGTTAAAGCGATGAGACTTGGGTATGCGATCAATGCAAATGTAAATCATACTTCAACTTTTGATAGAAAGTCTTACTTCTATCCGGACAGTCCTTCTGCTTATCAGATCACGCAACTGACTAAGGCTATAGTGCAAAAAGGTGAAGTGTTTATAGACTTGAAAGACGGGTCTCAAAAACGCATAGGGATGACTCAGGCACACTTGGAAGCGGATGCGGGTAAGAATATGCATGAGGGTAATCACTCTAAAGTAGACTTGAACCGTGCAGGTACACCACTGCTTGAAATTGTTTCTGATCCAGATATGAGATCATCAGATGAAGCTGTGTCTTTTTTGAAAAAACTTCACTCTACCGTACGTTATCTCGATATTTCAGATGCGAATATGCAAGAGGGTTCGTTCAGATGTGATGTGAACGTTTCTGTCCGTCCAAAAGGTCAGGAAGCCTTTGGTACAAGAGTAGAGATCAAAAACATTAACTCATTTAGATTTGTTGCTGATGCCATTGGGTATGAAGTGCAAAGACAAACGGAAGCGTATGAAGATGGTGTGTACGAACAAGAAGTAAATCAGGAGACCAGACTTTGGAATGTGTCTGAAGGTGTGACGAAGTCTATGAGAGGGAAAGAGGAAGCAGCGGATTACCGTTATTTTCCGGATCCTGATCTACGTCCTCTCATTGTGACTGAAGAGATGATCGTTGAAGCGAAGATCATGCCAGAGTTACCGGATGCTAAAGTAAAACGTTATGTGGAAGAGCTTGGTATTAAATCTGCTGATGCGCATGTGATCACTTCAGAGAAAGAGATGGCATACTACTTTGAAGAGATGTTAGCGCAGGGTGCTGTGCCTAAAACGGCTGTAACCTGGTTGACCTCAGAGCTACTTGGTCGTCTCAATAAAGCAGGTTTATCTATCGAAACTTCGCCTGTAGATGCGAAGACACTTGGTACCTTGGTTGCGAAAATCTCTGATGATAGCATTTCTGGAAAAGCAGGGAAAGAGTTACTTGACCATATGATGGAAAATGAGAGTCGTGATGTTGACGCACTCATTGATGAACTGGGACTGGCCCAAGTGAGTGATGATGGTGCTATTTTGGATATTATCGATGAGATATTGGCAGCGAATCCGGATAAAGTTGAACAGTACAAAAGTGGTAAAGATAAACTTTTTGGTTTCTTTGTGGGGCAAACGATGAAGGCCAGTAAAGGTACTGCAAATCCAGGTAAGGTCAATGAATTGTTAAAAGAGAGACTCGGATAATAGTAGGGTGGGTTTACCCACCTTGAATCATTGGTGGATAAATTCACCCTACACGGAGCAATACAATGCATAACTTTATACTAAAACTCTCCGAAACCATTGACAAGTCAGTCAAATATCAAAAAATAAAATCATTTTTTCGTGCACTTCTTGAGGATATAAATTCTCCTTATAAAAAGTATTTTGATATGTTCATGATAGGATTGATCGTTATTTCTATCTCCATACTTATTATGAGTAAATCTGAAAAAATACCTAATTGGCTTGTGGAGTTTGACCTCTATTTTATCACCGCTATTTTTGCTTTGGAATACCTCTTAAGACTATGGATCAGCCATGATATACATAAATACATTGTTTCTTCATCTCAGAGCACTATGTCAGGAAAATACTGGACAGTTGTAAAAGCCAAACTTCGTTACATGATCACACTTCCAGCACTGATCGACTTAGTGGCGATCTTCCCGAAATTTAGGATCATCAGATTGCTCAAACTCTATCACTACATGCATGGAGCGTCAAGTCTATTTAATGCTTTATTGAAAAAACGTTTTGAATTTATCTTTTTAGGCTATATGCTTTTTGGTATTACTTTCTCTTTAGGCTCTATTTTTTACTTGCTTGAATTTGGGATCAATGAATCATTACATTCTTACTTAGATGCTATTTACTGGGCACTAGTAACCATCTCTACAGTAGGATATGGTGATATCTCCCCTGTGACAGAAATGGGTAAAGTCGTATCAATGTTCGGTATTATTTTTGGTATAGCCATGATCTCCTTTGTGACTTCAGTGATGGTTTCTGCTTTTTCTGAAAGATTTGATGAATTACGTAATCAGGACAGTATTAACAATGTTAATAAAATGAAGAATGTGGTGATCATCAATGGCTATGGACACTTGGGAACTACAATTGCTAAAAAGTTGCGAATACATAAAAATTATGAACCTGTTATCATAGAGAGTGATGAAGAAAAAGCCTCTGCAGCACTTGAAGACGGATATAATGTCATACATGCGGACGGTTCATCTGCAAAACTGATAAAAGATCTTTATCAAAGAAGCAATATTACTGCAATGCTCACGCTCAGAAGCTCAGATATAAACAATATCTATTTTATACTCAATGCCAAAAGTATCTATGCAAACTCTGTCGTCTACACACGTATGAACCAAATAGAGTTACATGCACAGTATCTTGCTACTAATGTAGATGGTATTGTAGAACCTTATAACGTGGTTGATAGCAAAGCCTTTCATTATCTGAAGAAACACAGTGAAGAGGAGAAAAAAAATATTTTCTTTTTTGGCTATACGCACAAAAGCAGTCATATCTGTAAAATGTTGAAAGAAGAGGGTATTGATGTCAGTATTTATGAGATAGACAGCGCACGGTACGAAAGTGCCAAGTTGGATGACTTTACCTCTGTGATCCTGATCGATAAACAAAGCGCTATTAAAACGGATATCAGTGATGGGATAGCTGTATGTGCGATGGATGAGGAAGCACTCAATGTTTATTATGCCATTACCTTACGTGCTAATGGGTTTAACTCGGAGATCGTAGCGTTATCAGACAGTAAAGAAGATAATAGAAAACTGCTCTTGGCAGGCGTGAGTAAAATATTTGACATGTATGATGAAAGTGCTTCACAGTTTGTGGAGATGATAGAAAATAACGAAAATAATGAAAATAACGAAAAGAAGGAAAAGATATGAAAATATCAATTATAGGGGCAGGTAAATGGGGACAGGCATTGTATCATGCTTACAGTCAGGATAATGATGTGGTGATTCATTCACGGACCGTAAAAGAGATAGAAAATTTTGTTTCACTGGATGAAGCATTGAGTAGAGAGTATCTGGTCATGGCGATTCCTGCACAATTTGTCCGTGGATGGATGGAAGAGAATTTTGAAGACAGAGGACAAAATATTTTGGTAGCGGCCAAGGGTATAGAGACTTCAACAGGATCTTTCCTTAATGATATTTATGGAGATTTTGTCTCTCCTGATAGGCTTGCGTTTATTTCTGGTCCTTCTTTTGCCGCTGAAGTACAGAAGTCTCTCCCTACAGCACTCATGATAAGCTCTACAAATCTAGAGTTGGCACAAATATATGCTGACCTTTTACCAAAATTCATCAAAGGATATGTCAGTGATGATGTCGTCGGAGCAGAAGTTTCAGGAGCCTATAAAAATGTCATCGCTATTGCAGGCGGTGTGTGTGATGGTTTGGACTTGGGTAATAATGCGAGAGCAGCATTGATATCGAGGGGATTAGTGGAAATGACACGTTTTGGAGAAGCTTTTGGTGCAAAAACAGAAACCTTTCTCTCTTTAGGGGGAGCAGGGGACCTTTTTCTTACAGCAAGTTCTACACTTTCAAGAAACTACCGTGTAGGTTTGGGGCTCTCCAAGGGAAAAAGTATGGATGAAATACTTGAAGAGTTAGGTGAAGTGGCAGAGGGCGTGCCTACGGCAAAAGCACTCCATAAAATAGCACAAGAGAGAGGTATCTACCTGCCTATTGCTCAAGAAGTCTATGCCATGATAGAAGAAGGAAAAGGCCCTGAAAAAAGTGTGAAAGATCTTTTGGATTAAATCAAGCATACAAGAAAAATTAGCTAAAATGGCACTTTTTCCGGGGAGAATGAATGTTTAGAAAAATAATACTTATTGCAATCTTATTAGGATCCACACCTCTTTGGGCCTCACTCTTCGGTGATGATGAAAAAGAGATTGTTATATCTACGCACATTATTCATATTTCAGGGGAAGAATACTTTACTGAGTCAGATATGTATGATGCACTGGGGATCGAACATAAAAACTTTTTTCAATTTTGGAAAGATGATCTCTCTCGTATTCATGATAAGTTGCTACCTACACTCTCTGCATCCTTAAGAGCTTTTTATGATTCTGAGGGTTTCTACGATGCTACATATACGATCAAAGAAACCAATACTACAGTCACTGTTGAAGTGACAGAAAACGAGCCTGTTAAAGTAAGCGATATTAATATATCGAGTGATTATGATATCTCTTCATTGGTCACTTTTGAGAAAGGTGAGATCTTTCAGGCAAAAAAATTCATCTCGATTAAAGGTCACATTATTGCCAGCTTACTTAAAAATGGGTATTGTTCTTATGAACTGGATAGTAAAGCTTATGTTGACCTAGAGAAACACAGTGTTGATCTGCACTACTCTGTAAAGAAAGGCGGGGTTTGTACCTTTGGGAATGTTACTATAAACGGGAATAAAAGCATTGATGAAGATGTCATTAGATCACGTGTGAGAGCAGCGGCGGGTGAAAGATTCAGTACGGAATTGGTAAAAGATACTTCTGATGCAATTTATGGTCTTCGTTCCTTTGATTCGGTGCTGATTGGTGTTGATAGAAAATTTTATAACGTCATACCAGTGGATATCACAGTGAAAGAGATGGAAAAACCTTACCACTTTGAAGCAGGTGCAGGTTTTGATACTTATGTTGGTCCACGAGTCCATTCCTCTCTTGCCAAACATAATTTTTTAGGTGATGCACAGGAGTTGAAGCTTCAATTGGCATGGTCAAAGTTGGAACAGTTGGCCGTTTTAAGTTTTTACAGACCGGTACTTTTTAAGATCTCTGATTATTATATTGGTATTGGCGGGCGAATAGGGTATTCAAATTTGGAATTTGATGGCTTTCAGGAAGAAAAAACATTTATGAGAGCCTACCTTGATTATCAAAGTGAACGTACAAAATTAAGAGCAGGTTGGGCTTTTGAAAATATCAATATTACAGCATTGGATAATTTAAGGCCTGGAGAAGACCCTAAGTTTGCTGTAAATGAGGGAACCTTTTTACTCACGTATCCTTATGTTGATTTTACTTATGATGCAAGAAATTCAAAATTAAATCCAACATCAGGCTATTATATTCATGCGTATGGTGAACTTGGTTTATCAGATGCTGAAGATGGAAGTGTATATTATAAAACTTTACTTGAAGGAAGATTTATTCATAGCTTTGGAAACTTGACACTGGCTGCTGTAGGTATAGTCGGTGTGGTGGATGAAGAGTCAGAGAAATCTCTTCCTGAATCAAAATATTTCTTTGCCGGGGGTTCATTTTCAAACCGTGCTTACGGATTTAGAGAGTTGGGGGTGATACTTTCTCCTACTGAAGACAGTATTAATGGTGCTTCTACCTGGGCAAACCTGAGTCTTGAAGCAGATTATCCTGTATGGGGTGACCTTTATGGTGCGGTTTTTACAGACAATACTATGCTGACAGATACAGCGTATGATTTTAAGGGAGAGGTTATTACTTCAGCAGGGGTTGGTGTACGCTATATGACACCTATAGGACCCTTTAAACTGGATGTGGGGATGAATGTCGCTGATCCTTCCCAATATGGAATATCGTTTCAAATAGGACAGTCGTTTTGATTTTATTAAAAACATTTAAGAAAATATTTTATAGTTTACTAGTGTTTTTGGTAGTATTGATCATCGTAATTGTTGTTGCTGCAAACTCCTCTTTTGTCATTAAAAAAGCAGCAGATATTTTTGCTCCTGAGTATAAAATATCTTATGACGATATCACAGGTAATGTTTTTACAGGGGTGAAGATCTCTGAATTGAAGTTTGATGGAAAAACGCTTACAAAAAAAATAACATTTTCATGGAATCCTTCTAAGATCTTATATAAAAGAGTAGCTATCAATGAGATAAGTGTAGAAGCCTTGGATGTTGATGTGGTCAAAGCACTGATTGATTCTTTTCCTGCAAGTGAGGACAACAGTAGTTCAGCGCCTCTTCCTGTAGTGATACTTGTCGATAAAGTACATGTAGACGTTAAGTCTTTTGAAGAGCAGGGCATTCTTATTTCTAAGACTGTGTTAGATGTGGAAGATATAATGTATGCGAATGATGAGATAGGTATTGACCGTCTTATGCTACAGCTAGATACCAATATAACAAATGTTTCACTAGAAGCTTCTCTTGATGATGGG
>QMKT01000044.1 GCA_003646505.1 Campylobacterota bacterium | reverse complement strand
TGCCAATTGTGTCACATCATTGCCTGCCAGGTACTTGCCAAGGACTTTAATGGCAGAAGGTATACCTTTGTCTATATCTACGCCAGAATGTCCACCCTTCAAACCCTTAACTGCCACTTCATAACAGCTACCTTGACCTTCTACATAAGAATCTTCTTTAAAGGCGACCATGTCTGCACCACCTGCACAACCTATGTAAACCTCAGCTTCATCTTCACTATCCAGATTCAGCATGTACATACTCTTTAAATTAAAGGCAACTTCATTTGCCCCGATAAGTCCTATCTCTTCATCTGAAGTCAATAAAAACTCCAGATCCAACCCTTCATCCATCAACTGCATCATCATTGCAATAGCCATACCGTTATCTGCACCTAAAGATGAGTCTTTTGCTCTCATCCATCCATCTTCAATATATGTTTCCAACACAGGTGCCTTACCCATACAGACCATGTCATAATGTGCTTGAAGACAAAGTGTAGGAAGACCTTTTGAGATAAAAATATTTTTAATATCATCTACTTCTACAGTATAGTCTCTCTCTTTTGCAAAATCCACTAAAAATGCCAAAAGTTTATCCGCTTCTTTACTGCAGTGTGGGATTTGTGTGAGGGTTTGAAAATGTTGAATGATTGATGACATGACTGTCCTTCTTCTATGAAATATGGAATTAAGTATAGTACAATCACATAAAAATTAGGATTTTAAATGTGCCTTATCGTTACTTTTGTTATGTTTACACTTTCCATTCAAAGTTTTATACAACACCAATGGATGGCAGGAGCAGTACAACTCATCATTGCACTTGGTTTTTTTGCACTGCTCATACGTAACGTCATAGCCGTAAGAAATCAAAAACAGGGATGTACGACCATTGGTTGTGGTATGACTGACTGGTTTACTAACTTATTTAAAAAGAAAGAGAAGTAATGGAACACTTTTTTACCTGTCCCTACTGCTGGGAACGCATCTCCATGATACTTGACAACACAGAAGAAACCTCAGATTACATAGAAGACTGCGAAGTATGCTGCCGCCCAATAGAGTTGTTTTTTAAGTTTTCAGGGGAGAATTTAATAAGTTTTGAAGCAAGAGTCATGGAAGGAATATAAGCTAATATGAAATCAAAATAAATTATTCACCCACATATTCAAATCGAGAAACCATTTCTCCCCCAACCTCAACTTTCTCGATGAACATCCCATAAGGTCGCACCCACATCCCCTCATCTTCATACAAAGCTTTATACACCACCATCCACTCCTCAGTCTCAGAATGTTGTGCTGTATCTAATACTTCATAATACAAACCCTTATAGTGTTTATATCTTCCTTTTTTAATTTCCATACGCTTACCTTAAAGTATTTTTTGATATTGTAGCCAAAATATATCATTTGGAATACCTATGACAACACTAGAACAAATAGAAGAAAAACATAACTACACATTTCCTACGCTATACAAAACACTCTTTGAAGCTGATATGCTCAACTGGATGAGAGGCTTTGAATCACCCTTGGGAAAAGAGACAAGTTGGGCAGATGATATCTATCCTACACTCAAAGAAAATCCACCTCTTTTACTACACTCTGGAGGTTCAGATTTTGAACTTCTCACACCATCTGACATACTTAACTTTGAGTTCCCCGAAGAGTGGGACACAGAAACACATCACTTCATGCCCTTTGCAAAAACATCAGAAGGCAATGTTTATGCTTTTTACAAAAATGTAGAAGTAGACGAACAAAATCCCATCGTACTTATATGGCAGGATGATGAAGCAGAATATATAGCCAAAAATTTTGAAGATTTCATCTTTAGAAAAATGATAGAAGCCACAGACGATATAGATCAAGATGACCTTCATGCAGACTATGGAAAAGAAAACCCCATAGAACTCTACAGAACAGACCTTCTAGCAGATCTAAAAAGTATCACTCCCTATCTCAATGAAACATACATCACACTTTTGGAGACCATTTACAATGCAGAGTCCATAGATATGCTCTTTTCTTATGCCTTAAAAAGTGAGAAAAAGATATCTTATATAGTTAAAGAGCATATAGGTTTTGACTTGATGGGTGATGTGTTTGATCATGAAGATTAAAAGTATGGCAATTTGACATATATTTGATGTAAATTTAAGAAGTGGGTTATAATTTTTATGTAGTCTGACCTGTTGTTTCAAACAGCAGCTACAACTACTGTTTGAGTCTCTAGTCAAATCTTGACTGCGAGAGGGTGTGAGAATTATGGATCTCGTAATCCTAATATTTACAATTATTGTAGCTATCTTACGATACTTCAATAATTAAACATTCAGAGGGAGTTAACGCTCTCTCTTCAAACATCATTCTATCATAATATTTTATTTTTGTAAACTACACCGAATAGTAAGTAGCCTTAGAATGATGCACAACTAAAGCAGTAGTACTCTGCTCTGGATGTATTTGAAAAGTCTCGGAGAGTTCTATGCCAAATTCTTCAGGCTTGAGTAAGTCAAATATGAGTCTACTCTGCTCCAAGTCCGGACAAGCAGGATACCCAAATGAATACCTCGCACCTTGATATCGGTTCATACGTACATCACGTAAAGATGAACCTTCTTTATCTGCTATGTTTAGGTCTAATCGTATCTGTTTATGTGCTACTTCTGCAAGGGCTTCTGCAAGTTCTACAGAGAAGCCGTGCACCATGTTATACTCCAGGTATTTTCCTGCATCGTAAAGTTCTTTTTCATAGGCTGAGAATTTTGCACCGGCACCTACACATGTGATAGGTAGCACATCATGTCTATCATGATGAAAAAAATCAGAAAGTGCTCGGTGTGGCTTACGTCTTTGTCGTGGGAAAGAGAATGTGCCTATTGCATTACCGATAACTTTGTCTAAAGGCTCACGGTTTGCATTGGCATCTACATTCCACCCTTGGCTTTTATCAAAAAGATATAACTCCTGATCACTGCTTCTACACGGATAATATCCATAAATAATAGTTGGTTCAAACAGGTCTTTTTCTATAAACTCACGTTTCAAACGCTCATAGGCAGGATAAATAGTTTCATCAAGAAGTTTTTGATACTCCTCTTTTGTCATACCTTTAGACTTATATCCCCAGTGAAACTTGATGACTGTTCTCTGGTTCACCCAGTTAAATATCATATCTAGATCCAAGTCATCTTTTTGTAACACACGTCTACCCCAAAATGGTGGTGTCGGTACAGCTTGGGATTCTGGCATTTTTAGCTCAGCAAATGGAGGAATGATAATCTCTTTTTTGACCTTCTTATCATGCTCAACCATATCTCCTGCCATACGTGCATCAAGCCCAACTGAGTTGTCTTCGTTATACTTCTCTATACGCCCCATAGCGATAACCCCATCAAACGCATCACGACAATAAAAAATTGGACCTTTATAGATAGGACGACAGAAGTCATCTACAAAGCTTCTTGTCAATGCCGCACCACCAAGCAGTACAGGTATTTCCATGCCCATTTCAGCCATGGCTTCCAAGTTATCTTTCATTACCGCTGTTGATTTTACCAAAAGTCCAGACATACCGATGGCTTGGATGGATTGTGCTTCGACCACATTCAAATACTCTTGCAGATCCGTTTTAATCCCTACATTAACCACTTTAAAACCATTATTTGAGAGGATGATGTCTACAAGGTTTTTACCGACATCATGCACATCTCCTTTTACAGTACCTATCACAAGGGTGGTATCTGTATCTTTCTCTTGTTTAGTGAGGTATGGGTTTAAGTAGTCCACTGTTGTTTTCATAGTCTCAGCAGACTGAAGAACAAACGGCAATTGCATCTGTCCTGAACCAAAGAGTTCTCCCACCACTTTCATTGCATCTATGAGTATCTCATTGACTATAGTGTCCGGTTTTATCTCATGACGTGCTTCTTCTACTAGTGGGATCATACGTTCTTTGTCACCATCGAGTAGAAGTTGGGCTATTTTCTCTTCATTACTCATAGCTTCATAAGCCTCATCATTTGCTTCATCATCGATACTTACATCAGAAAAATGCTCGATGAACTTAAAAAGTGAGTTTTCATCTGGAGTAAAGAGCAACTCTTCACATGTAGCCCTGTCTTCATCACTCATCTTCGCTAGCGGGATGATGTGTTTCACATTGATGATCACTGTCGTAAGCCCCGCTTGTAAACAGTGATGTAAAAAGACAGAGTTCAAGTAACGTCGTGCATTCACATCCAGTCCAAAAGAAATATTAGAAAGACCGAGAGTAGAACCTACTTCAGGATGACGAATGTGTAACTCACGTATGGCCTCAAGGGTTTGAATAGCTGCATCACGGTATTCCAGATCTCCCGAACCTACAGTAAACGTCAGCGTATCAAAGATAAGGTTACGCGGGTCTATACCGTGACCATTTACCGCCATGTCATACATACGCTCTGCCTGGGCTACTTTGTCCTCTTTTGTCTTTGCCATTCCTACTTCATCGATGGTCAGACAGACAAGCGCTGTACCAAACTTTTTAGCCAGTTTACAGATGGCATGAAACTTCTCTTCACCATCTTCAAGGTTTACTGAGTTGATGATAGACTTTCCGCCTATACATTTTAGCCCTTCTTCCATCGTATGTACACGTGTAGCATCCGGCATAAGTGGTAGAGGTATTTTTTGATTATACAACTCCATAATTGCACTCATATCTACCGCACCATCACGTCCTGCAAATTCTACATTGACATCTAAACAATGTGCACCATCACGTACCTGTGCTTGACCAACGGTAAGTGTACCTTCATAATCACTCGCGACGATAAGCTCTCTAAATGCCTTGGAACCCGTAGAGTTTGAACGCTCCCCTATGAGTAGTGGAGCAGGCTCTTGAAAAAGTTCTGTAGAGTTAAAAAGTGACGAGATAGACGGCTCAATAGACCCCGAAGGTTTTTTAGGCTTTAACGCTCCGACAGCCTTTTTCAGTGCATGAATATGCTGAGGCGTTGTACCACAACAGCCACCTAAAAAACTCACACCGTCAAATGCTGTAAACTCTAGTTGTTTAGCTGTAAACTCATCTGGTCCCATAGGATAATAGGTATACCCTCCTCTATTTTGAGGAAGTCCCGCATTAGCATGCACAGAAATAGGAATACTACAGAGTTCTGAAAGTGTTCTTAAATGTTTTTTGACTTGATCTGGGCCTGTACCGCAGTTAAAACCTAATGACAATATATCAAACGGTTCCAAAATAGTCACAATAGTCGTTGCATCCGTCCCAATAAGCATAGAACCAGAGAGTTCAATGGTCACAGAGATCATAATTGGCAGTTTTATCCCTCTCTCTTCATTCGCTGCTTCACACCCATGCAGTGCTGCTTTGATCTGTAGAGGATCCTGACAAGTTTCAAGCATAAAGATATCACATCCGCCATCTATCAGTCCAAGTGCTGTAAGTTTATAGCCTTCAAACATTTCATCATAATGAATATGCCCCAAGGAAGGCAGTTTTGTCCCCGGTCCTATAGATCCTAAAACAAAACGGGGTTGTTGGGGTGTGGAGAATTCTTCACACACACTTTTAACAAGCTGGGCACCCTTTTTGGAGAGTTCATAACAACGCTCACCCATGTTATATTCATCAAGTACCCATGGCATTGTTCCAAAAGTATTGGTTTTAATAATATCAGCACCTGCTTTAGCGTAAGCATAATGCACTTTTCTCATCAGTTCAGGTGCCGTACCATTGAGCAGTTCATTACACCCTTCTTGATCTGCACCCTTTTCATCAAGCCAAGCTTCAGAAGGAATTTCCAAGTTTTGTATCTGCGTACCGGTTGCACCGTCTATAACAAGTATACGCTGCTCTAAAAGTGATTTGATAGTTTCTGAAATAGACAAAAAGAGTTCCTTTATCCAGATTTATTATAATGCTGTAATTGTAGCAAAGTATGTCGAAAATATGGTTAAATTCATGCTATAATATAAAGTATTATGTCGATATAAGCAAGACATTGATACTATATTACTTATAATATCAAACAGGCTAAACTCATCTGTGAAGTGAGGACAGAAAGTTATGGGTCTCAAGTAGATTGCCAAACTGCAGAACATATTTCTACTTTTTCTGTCTACTCACTTTTATAAATAATTTACAATCATAGGGAGAAAAAATGGGCAAGACGATCAAAAACATTATTACAGGGAAAGAAATTACTAAACCTGACCCCATAGATGAACAAGTGCCATTTGATGGCGGTGTTATGATCACAGAAACTGATACTGCTGGTATCATCACCTATGCAAACCGTAAATTCAGAGATTTAACAGGCTACACAAAAGAAGAGCTCATAGGTGCACCACACAATATCAACAGACATCCTGATATGCCAAAAGTAGCATTTAAAGGCTTATGGGAAACGATTAAAGGTGGAAACTACTGGGAAGGGTTTGTTAAAAATATGACTGCTGAGGGGAAATACTATCTTGTTGTAGTATGGATCAAACCCAAGTTAGATGATGAGGGTAATATCACCGGATATATCGCAGGAAGAAAGATTCCTGATCCAGATTCAATGCAAAGAGCATTAGACCAATATAAAGTCATGATGCATGATGAGTAAGAAGTGTATGGGCACAGCCCCTATACTTCTCTCTTTAAACTTATAAACTCTTTTTGGCTTCTGTCAATGCTTCGATCACAGCATCAATATTTGCTTTTGGAATATGTACTTTCCAGTCTGGCTCTTCGGATCCTGCCTGAAGAGAAATACCAATACTTGCTACACTTTCACTTTTAGGTCCATAAGGTTGTGCCACAGTAGTAATAGTGATCTTTCCGTCTTTTGTTCCACTTAATGTCATTTCATCTACATTTGTAACTGTTCCGCTCATTATAATTCCTTTAAATTTTAAATACAAATTGATTATATCACAATTAAAGCACTACTTTTTACGTTTTACCAAACCCATCATTTTAGCTTGTAAACGTAACCATAATTTATGGTCTATGGCAGGAAAACCTGCATACGTTTTACCGCCTTCAAGTGATTTAGTCACGCCTCCTTTACCTGCTATGGTTGCAAAAGCCCCCACTTCCAAGTGTCCTGCTGTGGCACTTTGTCCACCCATCACAACATTTCTTCCCAAAGTAGTAGAACCTGCAAGCCCTACTTGCGCTGCACATAAAGAGTGTTCTCCTACATCACAGTTATGGGCTATCTGTATAAGGTTATCTAGTTTTGTTCCTTTGCGTATATAGGTTGTTCCAAATACTGCTCTGTCTATGGCACAGTTCGCCCCTATCTCTACATTATCTTCAACCACAACATTACCATTTTGATAAATTTTTACATGTTCACCAAATCTAGTATGTGCAAATCCATAGCCATCACAGCCTATGACCGTACCACTATGAATGATACATTCAGCACCGATCTGTGTATGATGATACAATGTGACATTAGGGTGCAACAAAGTACCTGAACCGACAACAACATTATCTCCCACATAACACCCTGCCATCACAGTGACATTATCACCAAGCGTTACATTATTACCAAAGCGTACACGCTTATCTATGTCACAGTTCTCACCCAACGCAGGATGTCCACCTTTTGTGATCAGTTTATGTGCGAAAAATTTGGAAGCCAATGCCAGCTTGAGATAGGCTTCATCCGTGATAAGAGCAATCGTTGTAGATGGCAATAATTCAGCATGCTTTTCATCTATAAGCACAGCTGCTGCTTTTGTATCTTTTAACTGTGAGGCATATTTACTGTCTGTAAAAAAACTAAGTTGTGTAGATGTTGCTTCACTTAATGTGTGGATACCATTGATTTCTATATCCGTACCTGCAAAATCTAAGTCAATATTTTCTGTGATCTGGGAGAGTTTGTAAATCATATGGAGAGTCCTTTATATTTAAATAACTCTCGTTCCCACGGTCTCCATGGGAATGCATGGGAACGAGTTTGATTGTCTTAGCGTTCTATCGCAACCACACCGCCACGTACGATCTCACTTGGATTATAACGTTGTGCTGCTTCTATAAAATGTTTAATACGATTAGGCTCATCTGCAACCATTGCAATGATCATCTCTTTACCAACATTGACAATACCACCATTGTACGCAGCACATAAAGCACCAACATCTGAAAGATGTTCAGTGATTGGGAACTTAGCTAAAACCATCTCTTTTTCAACCATCTCTTCATGTTCGATGACTTTATAGACGGGAATCAACTTATGTAACTGTTTCGTAATTTGTTCCATCACTTTAGCAGACCCATTGGTTGCAATAGTAATATGTGACATATCACTCTCAGGTATGGGTGCTACAGTGAGCGATTCTATATTATATCCACGTCCTGCAAAGAGTGCCGTTATACGTGCAAGAACTGAACTTTCATTGAGAACGATAACAGAAATAACACGTCTTTCATTAATTGAATTTTCCATTATTTTCCCTCCACTTTTTGAGGTAACATCATGTTAAACAGTGCACCACCCGATGGAACCATCGGAAGTACATCTTCAAACCGGTTTACCGCTACGTTCATAAAACATACTTTATCTTGTTCTATCGCATCTTTGATCGCTGCATCAAACTCTTCTTTCGTTGTTACATCATACCCGATACCACCACACGCCTCAGCCAAAGCTTTCCAATTTGGCTGGAATGACAAATCTGTTTCAGAATAACGTTTTTCATAAAAGAACGTTTGCCACTGTCTTACCATTCCGAGGAAGTGATTGTTAAGTATAAGGTTTATTACTGGTATTTTATATTCAGCAGCAGTCACCAACTCTTGCATATTCATAAGTATTGACCCGTCACCTGTGACATTAATAACTGTTTTTTCAGGAAATGCTTTTTTGGCACCAAGTGCTGCAGGAAAACCAAACCCCATCGTCCCAAGTCCACCGGAATTGATCCATTGACGCGGTCTGTCAAAAGGGTAATGTTGCGCTGCCCACATCTGATGCTGTCCAACATCAGATGTAATGATCGCATTCTCACCTACAAGTTCACCAATACGTTCAATAGCCCACTGTGGCTTTATCACGTCATCAGAATCAACAAAAGATTGAGGATGAAGCTCATCATAACGATTTAAAATGTTTCTCCATGCTTCAAATCTGTCTGTATCTATGCCATCAAGCTGTGGAAGCATTGCTTCAACAACCTCTGTGATGTCTCCAACAATAGGATAATCAACATCAACAAGTTTACCTATGTTTGCTGCATCAATATCAACATGAATAATATCGGCATACTTGGCAAACTCTGAAAGTTTGCCTGTTACCCTGTCATCGAACCTTGCACCCAGTGAGATAACCAGATCAGTCTCAGACATTGCCATATTCGAAGCATAGTTACCATGCATACCAAGCATACCAAGAAGTAATGGATTCTTTGCACCCAGTACACCTCTTGCCATCAATGTTTCAACCGCAGGTATCTGTGTTTTTTGCGCCAATTCACGTACTAAGTCACTTGCATTTGAAAGAACTACACCCCCACCGATATAAAGCAAAGGTTTTTTCGCATCTTTCATTGCTTCAACAGCTTTTTCTATCTGTCTTTTATTGCCTTTATATGTTGGTTTATACGTTGGGATATCTACAGAATCAGGATAAATAAATTCACCGATGTCTACCGTAATATCTTTAGGGACATCTATCAGTACCGGTCCTGGTCTTCCAGAACGTGCAATGTAAAATGCTTCTTTCATTAAACGAGGAAGCTCTTCAAGTGAACGTACCAGGAAATTATGTTTTGTACAAGGTCTCGAAATACCCACTGCATCAATTTCCTGAAAACCATCCGTACCGATAAGCTGTGAAGGTACCTGTCCAGAGATAACAACAAGAGGAATAGAATCCATATATGCTGTTGCCAGTCCTGTGACAGCATTCGTAAAACCAGGTCCGGAAGTAACCATCGCTACCCCTACATCACCTGTTGCTCTCGCATATCCATCTGCTGCGTGAACAGAAGCTTGTTCGTGACGATTCAAGATATGCTCGAACCCATTTTGTTTGTATATTTCATCATAAACGTGCATGATCGCGCCACCAGGATAACCAAATACGGTTGTTACACCCTCAGCGATGATCGCTTCACATACCATTTGTGCACCACTCATCTGCATGGTTTACACTCCATTATTATATTTTGTTTGATTATAGCTAAAAAAGATTAGAGTTTATTTGGATGCTTCCAAACAGGCATTCAAAGCAACACCCTCACGTAGCCCATCATCCACCACCACACATATATCAAATTCCAATATTTTATAAAGTTGTTTATAAATAAGTATACCCGCAGCAATAAGATCAGAACGTCCAGTACCTACAGCGACTTCTCTCTCTTCAAAAGGCATAGCGAGTAATTTATTTAAATAAAGATCTAACTCATCCAGTATCAATGAGGTGCCGTTTATTTTTGATGCATCATAGGTTTCATAATTAAACCCCAGCTTCATTGCAGCAACTGTGGTAGGTGTACCTGCTGTGGCAACAAATGCATTCACTTTCGATTTTGTTCCATACATTTGGGCACAGAACATTTGCATATCCCTCATCTCTTTGGGGAGTGCTTTTTCTATGTTTTCCAGGGTTATATACGTTTGGGCAATCGTCACAATACCCACAGGGAAACTCTTAGATACAGTCTCATCTCCATAGTGGAAGATCAGCTCAGTCGACCCTCCACCTATATCTATGAGTACAAAAGTATCTGATGCATATTGCAATTTTGAAAGTCTGTGTTGCACTGCCAGTAGTGTCAGTCTTGCCTCTTCATCACCAGAGATGACCTCAAAACTCACACCCGTTTCTTTTTCGATCTTGGCAAGCACTTCTCCTGCATTAGATGCCCTGCGTATGGTCTCAGTCGTTACTGCTTTTACATGAGAAGAAAAATG
>QMKT01000043.1 GCA_003646505.1 Campylobacterota bacterium | reverse complement strand
GGTGTATATTTTAAAACCGATGTTAAAATAAGGAAAAGAAAATGAAATTAAAATTAAGTCTTGTTAGCTTGCTGGCTATGAGTACCTTGCAAGCCACCTCACTAAGTGAAGCTGTAAAAACAGGGATTAACTATGATCCAGAAGTGCTTGCAGAGACAAAGAGATATGAAGTAAAAGATAAATCTGTTGCCTTAGCTGAGTCAGGGTATCTCCCTAAAGTTGACCTCTATGGAGGCATAGGGTATGAAGAAACGGATAGAGAAAATCTTCATTCTGCACAGAAAAATGAAAATTTTACAAGAAAAGAAGCTTCTGCCAGATTACGTCAGCCTATTTTTGAAGGATTTGATACCACTTATGCTGTATCTGCAGCAAATTTTGATAGAGAGGCTAGTGCTTATGGGCTGGAAGCACTAAAAGGAAATAAGACACTAAAAATTATCAAAGCGTATCTCAATGTGCTACAGATGCAAAAGATCGCTGCACTTGCAAAAGATAATTTAAACACACATAAAAAAATTGAATCATCTATTTCTCAAAGACATGCACAGGGTGTGAGTACAAAAGCAGACTTGATCCAGATAAAGGGACGAGTGCAGAGTGCAGAAACAAACCTGCTTTCTTCTAAAAATAATGTACAGGATGCAAAAGCTACTTACTTCAGTGTTGTGGGAGAGATGCCTCATAATCTGCAAAGTGTATCATCTTCTCAAGTTAAGATACCTTCCTCACTTCAAAGTGCTATTTCACAATCAGTGACAGATCACCCAACCATGTTGGCCTCACAAAGGAATGTAAGCACTGCCCAGAGTCGTCGCGATGGATCAGAGAGTGGATACTACCCGCATTTATATGCTGATCTTTCAGCCAATCATGAAGTAGATGCAGGCGGTATTGAAGGACCTCAAGATACTTATCAGGCAATGGTACGCGTAGAATGGAACATTTTTAATGGTTTCAAAGAAGAAAAACGGCATGAAATATCGCAAATTGAAGTACTTCGTGCAGGAGACCAGTCATCTGATACACAACGTCAACTGGAGTTAGAGACTAGACTTTCGTGGAATGTATATAGCTCTATAAAACAGCAACTAAAACCGCTGAAAAACCATGTAGCTTATGCAAAAGAAGCAACGAAACTTTATGAAGAACAATATACTGTTGATCGCCGTTCGCTTATAGATGTACTAAATTCACAAGTAGAGTATTTTAATGCAAACAGAGCATTTGTAAAAGCTAGGTATGATGAAATTGCAGCAAAATACAGAGTTTTAAACAGTATTGGTACAATTAATCAAACACTTGGGGTGACAACTAAATAAAACAACCTATAGGGAAGTGGAGATTTTATTACCATCAGCATCATAATCCTCTTGAGATGCTAGATAATTAAATTTATACATCCCTGCAAGTATAACAAGCCATTTTATTATTTTTCTCATCTGATTATCCCACAGGCAACGCAAAGAGTGTAATACCTAACAAAATCAATGCGAGAACCCCAAAGTAAATTTTTTCTAAAGTTTTCTTACTCACAGAAATAGCAACCAAGGCTTGTAATAGATAGTAAAATGCAAAAGCACGTGAAGCCAAAGCAATGATCTCAAGTGTATGTACAGACCAGGTAACGATGATAGCAAACACCGCTATAAGCAAGTAACTCGCCGCTTTCCCTACTTTTTTATCACTTACTTCTTCTAAGCTCCCTGAAGCTGCCAATGTATCTGCCACTGCAGCTGAAAACTGTGAAAGTGCTGCGACTACGATGAGTGGTACGACCATAAATGAAGAGGTCAATGCCACTAAGATGATGAGTGAATGGTCATCATACACACCTTTTAAAAGGTAAGCAATAGGCAGTGCAAGAGAAATGAAAACGACATAAACGATGGTAGAAAAAATTTGCGAATATTTGGAAGTTTGAATGCGTAGTTCAGCACTGTATGTATTCCCCGGATATCTACTTGTTTCAAAACCCTGCACAACGATTAGCATCCCTGCCAAGATCGCAAATACTTCAGAGGTACTGTGTTCAAGTGGTTTTGGCATAGTAAACCCTGTACCATTCATATAGAGTTTTAGATCATAGACAAAAAAGCTCATGATCAATGCAAATACTATAACAAGCGTGATGAGTAGCGCGTATTTTTCTAAAAACTCTAAAGCGTTTAATCCTTTGGTGATGCCGATCACTGTGATGGTTATGATGATCATAGATGTGAGCATATCTTCATTAAAAACAGTATCTGCATGTAATCCTGTTAAGACAAAAGCTGAGAGTATATGAAGATAGAGACTTACCGAGACAACATAGGCTACAGTAAGTGCAAAATCAGATATTTTTTCCAAGTAAAGGGTTGTTCTACTTGCACCGCTCTCTAAGAGAGGTTCAACATGTTTGATGTTAAATCGGATGATGTTTCCCACATTGTATGCCACAAAGGTAATGAGAAGTATGCCGTAGATAGCATACTCTCCCACAGCACCCACCAAGATGGGCACCATGACTAAAAAACCACTACCGAAGATGGAAGCTAGTGGTGTAGTGATAGCAGAGGTGAAGTCTTTTATATTTTTCATTATTGATAATTAATAAATTTAGGCATCTCTTTCATCTTAACACCTGAGACAGACTTAAGTCCAAGTACTTCTTTTGCTGTCATGAGACGTGGTTTGTCTTCATCGAAAAAGAGTTTAAATCCGCCTGCTACTTTGTTTGCTGTTCTATGTTTATAAATACCATTATAAATATCTACTTTCAATCTTGGTGAACCATGTCCGTCAAGATTGAATATCATATCGATATTATCATAGGTTTTTAGATCACTTTTATTGCTAAGCATTGTATGTCTGAACATATGTATGATAAGCATCTTTTTTCCCTTGATACCATGCTGTTTCATGTAGTCGGTCATTGCTTTTTGCACTTGGTTGACTTGAGATCCTGATATATGACCGATTTTCTTACCCGGACGTACATTTAAGTTTTTCACTTCGAACTCTGGATCTATAGCTAAATGTACATTGTCATACTTAAGGTATTTCAGTAGTGGTCTGATAGCTTCGATAGGGCTCATTTTTCCTAGTTGCGTATCGATAAAGACCACTAAGCCATGTTTTTGACCTGCATTGATATAAGTCATCAATTTTTTCTCTGAGATATTGATGATATAGTCTTTATCTCTCCCCGGGTCACCTGCGGCCATACCGTAAATCACGTCAAAGCCTGGGACTATGTTTTGATTTCCACTGGCCTTTTTGTATTCAGCCGTTTTAGCTTTAATGATGGGAATAAGTGATGCGATGCTATGTTGACCCAGTATACCCATTGATTTGACCCCGGGACGGCCATAGTAAGCAAGAACCATTTCATTTTTAGTGGGGAGTTGTTCTGCTTTGGGAACATCTTTTAGTTGTGCAGAGGCTGTTGATGTAAGTCCCAGTATCGAAAGAGTTATAGAGAGGGCAATACCCGCAAGTGTGTTTGTTTTATTTTTCATGATGTATGTTTATCCTTTTTTGTAGTAGTGTATTGGTTTTTGCATCTTCATTGAAAAAATGTAAGATATCTTTTTCAAATATAAGTTTGCAAAATTCTTTTTCCAAACCCATCTCTTCAAGCCGTGTTGTAAGCTCAATAATCTCTTGTTTTATCAGTACATCTTCAGGTACATACCCGCATGCTGCCATTTAGTCTCCCTATATTATCTATTAATTGCCTGAAGTGCTGTAAGTAGATATTTGGGATTATGTGCAGAATCATACATGGGATGTACTTCCTTATCTGTATCAAACAGTCCATACACTGCCATTTGTGCCGTTCGTACCGAGTATTCTACTGTAAAGACACAATCTTTAGGTGCTTCTGCAAACTGACCTAAAAAAGAAAAGTTTGTAGCACCTTTTACAATGACGTCTGGTCTGTCACCTAGTGTACGAGGCATAAAGAGAGAGTCTACAAAAGGCATAGCTACAGGGATACAGTTTACTTTTCCGGATTGCGTCACAGGTTTCATAAGGTCTTGTATCTTCAAATGATAGTACAACTCTTCAAGCATCTCTGCACCTGTACACTCAGCCATAGGCTTTTTGATATGATTTCCTTCTCTGTCGGGGTAGAGTCCGTAACCCCAGAAGATCTTTACATCTTTAGGCTGGTTTGGAAAGTGAGGTTGACGGGCTATGACAATGGACATCAACCAGTTTGAGTCAGTCATAGTCACAAGGCCACCTGTACCATCTACATTACCTGAGAAGTTTTCCATATAGTCATGAAAAGTACTGTCATTGAGTGTTGCTGTAAAAGAATACCATTTTTGTAGATCTATGTTATCGCAAAAAGGATTTGGATTTCCAAAAGAAGGGTCTTTTTCTGCGAGCTTCTTCCAAAGTTTCCATGAACCTGACTCTGCAATGCCTTTGAGTTTGGCAGGGACGTCCCACGTGCCATTATCAGTACTTTCCGTGATGGAACCATTGGTGAAAAAGACATAGTCGTTTTCACCTAAAGTGATGGTAGTTCCATCCTTTAGTTGTAGGGCAGTGGCAGTTTTTTTCTCTTGGCTTAGATCAAAATCGATATCGATTACCTCCGTACCCATCTGGAAGGTCACACCTTTTGCTTCAAGATAATTTCTCATTGGTCTTACGACTGAGTCGTATTGGTTATATTTGGTACGCATCACGCCACCGAGTTCATACAGACCATCCACTAAATGGATAAAACGTTTCATATAACGTCTCATCTCAGCCAAAGAAGACCAGCGCTGGAAAGCAAACATGGATGTCCAGATGTACCAAAAATTTGTTTCAAAGAACTCTTCATCAAACCAATCTTCTATACGGTCGTTACCTAATGAATCCTCAGAGACAAAAGTGAGTTTTAGAAAATCTGCCTGTTGTGAAAAGCTAAGTCCGTAAGAAGATACATCAATTTTTTCACCATTCTTGAGCAATCTTGCTTGACCTTTTGAAATAAAACGTTTATTGAACTCATACGATTCATCACGTACAGATACGTTTGGGTCTTCCAAAGAAGGGATATGTGAGAGTAATTCCCAGTAACATTCATAATGCATCTCATGCATCCGTCCACCACGCACGACAAAACCTTTGTCAGGATCTCCTGTACCATCCAAAGCACCACCGAGAATATGGTCTTTTTCTAAGATGATGATATTTTCAGCAGATACAGCAGTATCTTTTTCTAAATATACAGCAGAAGCAAGTGAAGCGATGCCAGAACCGATGAGATAGACTTTTGAATTTTTTTGATTTTTGATTTTCATGAGAGTTCCATTATTGTGTATTTTCCCATATAGTATAACTTGAAAAAGTCTGTAAAATGCGACATTTTACAAAGTGTCGACTAGAAATGTCGCATTTTACAGACATTGTAGAGATATACTTTATTATATATTCACATGGAGGAGAAAAGATGATAAGAAATCTTATTGGAACGGCGTTGACCGTAGTTGTTATTGTGGTAGTACTCAGATTGTTAGGCGTGCTGTAAGGTGAGTATGAAAAAATTATTGAAATGGATCGGTATTGCAATGTTATTTGGTGCAACAGGTCAGCTTATCGCAGCAGAGAGTTACGGTAAAGCAGAAGATCCGCTTGTGGCTGAAGTATTGGGAATGGAAATCAGAACAAAAGATGTGAATATCATGCAGGCTGTGATCGGTCAAAAGCTTTTAGAAAAGTATGCAGAGCAACAGAAAATAGAAGTTTCGCAAAAAGATATTGATCTGTATATTGCCAACTTAGATGCATTTATAGTAAAAGACCGTAAGAGAAGAGAAGCTGAAATGCTTGAGGTACAAGAGAAACTAAAGTCAGGATCACTCTTGGATGAAGAGAAAAAGAATCTTCAGTCAAATCTCACTGTTTTGGAAAGTCTTCAGAAAATGGAAGTTCAGGAAGATAAAGAGAAGGCTATGGATCCTAAAGGTGCTATCAAAGACAAGCAAACTGTAGCCAAAACATTCATTAAACAAGGCTTGATCAACAAAGCACTCTATAAACAATACGGTGGCCGTATTATTTTTCAGCAAATGGGAGCAGAACCTTATGATGCGATGCATAAATTCCTAAAAGAAGAAGAGAAGAACGAATCATTTAAAATTATTGATAAAAGTTTTGAAGCATCTTTTTGGAACTATTATGCCGATGAGAGTAAACACTCTTTTTATAAAAAAGGGAGCAAAGAGGAAAAAGAGGTTTTAGATAAATTTTTTAAGTGAGAATAATATTTAAAAAGAGATAATTAATATAAAAGATATCATATTTATTTTGAAATTTTACTATTCTTTGAAGGTTAAAAACAGTAATGCTGAAAAACATATTTATTATTTTATTTTTACTCTTTACTCTTAACCATGCACAAGAGCTGGACATTGGTCTGACGCAAGAGGAAAAAGATTTTATAAAAGATCATCCAACTATTGTTTTGGGTTCGAGTAGTGAGTTCAGTCCTTATGTGATCGTTGAAAACGATGGAGAGATCGTAGGCTTTGATGTCGATGTTCTAACTGAGATCAATCATTTAACAGGTATGAACTTTAGTTTAAAGATTGGAAACTGGAAGCAGATACAAAACGAGGCTAAATCAGATACTATTGATGGACTCAGTACGGGAATAGTCACAAAAGAAAGAAGTAAGTATCTTAATTTTTCTGATGTGTATACTTCTGTACAGATCATGGTTATCACACATATTGATAATACTTCCATAAAAACACTTCAAGACCTAGATGGGAAGAAAATAGCTATTTCTAAACATATTTTGAGTCATAAAAAAGCTGCACGTGCATTTAAGAACGCAACTATTTTAGTATACGACTCTGTAGCTGAGGTAATGAATAGCATAATAACCGGTAAAGCGGATGCAATGTTTGGAAGAAGCTCACTTTTATATACAAGTAAAATGTTAGGTTCTCCGTATCTTAAACTGACTGTACCTTTAGATGCTAAACTTGATCTGGTATTTGCTGTCAATAAAAAATTTCCTTTGGCTGTAAGTATTATAGATAAAGCTTTAAAACACATAGGAACAAATAAGCTATTAAGCCTGCAAGAAAAGTGGTTTTTGATACATAAAGATACAGTAGTTATTGATCTGATGCAAGCAGAGAAAGAGTATTTACAAAAAAACAATATCACCTATGCTGGTGATCCAAACTGGCTGCCTTTTGAAGCATTTGATAACAGTGGCAATTACATAGGAATCATTGCAGACCATATTGTTATCATTGAAAACAGACTCAATATCAAGTTTGAGAAAGTAATCACAAAAAATTGGCTGGATACTTTGAAATTTTCAAGAACAAAAAAAGTTGATATTATTTCAGGTGATGCGGCAGATGCTGTTTTAAATCAAAATTATAAACCCATTGATACCTACATTAAAAGTCCTTTAGTGCTAGTCACAGCGCAATATCATGAATATATTTTAGATCTAAATCAAATAAAAGATAAAAAAATAGCCTTCGTTTCCGGATATGGTTATAGTGCAGATATTGTAAAAAAATATCCAGATATAAAATTTATAGAGTGTGATACCATACAATTGGGATTACTGGGAGTAAAAACTGGTAAATATGATACCTTTATAGGTTCATTGGCTATGGTTGAATACACTATCGTCAGTATGGGGATAGAAGATATCAAAATTGCAGGGCAGATAGATATATTGATGAAGGTAACCCTTTTTGTAGATAAGAATAAACCCCTTTTACACTCTATACTGAATAAGGCCATGAAAACCATCTCTGAAAATATGCAACATGAGATCCTGTCAAAATGGAGAAAAAATAAAGTCAGCAGTGTGTCTGATACCACATTGATATGGCAGCTTTCAACTCTATTTTTAGTACTCTTCCTGATCGGTCTCATTTTTGTTTATATCTTGAAAAAAAATAACAGAAGATTAAATGAATTATTGGATTCAACTATTGGGGGTGTAATGATTTCAAAAAAGGGTATTTGTCAAACGGCCAATCAAACGGCTCTTAATATTTTTGGATATAGCAAGATGGATGAGATAAAAGGACGGCATATGTTGGACTTTGTGTCTAATGAGTCACAAAATATACTTAAAAATAAAATAAAATTAAGTACTGTACCGTATGAAGCTTTTATGAAAAGAAAGGATGGAAGTCTGTTTCCTGCACTGATAAAAGGTATCAATCTATCAGATGGGGAGACTCGAATTTCAACGATCATAGATTTGACAAAACTAAAGCAAACGGAAGAAGAAAATCTGTATCTTGCAGAACGAATCAAACTGGCATTTGATGGAAGCCGTGACGGTCTGTGGGACTGGAATCTCATAGATAACTCTGTCTATTTTTCTTCTCGCTGGAAAGAGATGTTAGGCTATCAGGATAATGAACTTGAAAACAATTTAGATACTTGGCAATCACGCGTTCACCCTGATGATCTTGAAAATGCACTGAAAGATATAGAGTTAAGTCTAACTGATAAAAATGGTATGTTTGAAAACAAACATCGCCTTCAACATAAAGATGGACATTGGGTATGGATCTATGATCGTGGAAAAGTTCAGCGAGACAAAGAGGGGAAAGCGATCCGGATGATCGGTACGCATACGGATCTTACGACAGAGATCAATTTAACTAATGAGCTCAGTGAATTGAATGTAAACTTGGAGACACGGATAAAAGAGCAGGTAGAAGAACTTGACCGTCAACATCAGCTTGTAGTGCGTAAAACTAAACTGGCCAGTATGGGAGAGATGCTCAATAATATTGCACATCAGTGGAGACAACCACTTAATTGCATCAATTCTAATGTTGCTGTGATCAGCAGTATCATGGCGCGAGATACAATTGATAAGAAAAAGCTACTCTCACAAATAGATAAAATAGAGAATAATACTCAGTATATGTCTAACACAATTGAAAATTTTTCCAACTTTTCCCGTCCTAACAAGCAGAAAATAAAATTTTTGATTCAAGATGTTCTGAAGAGTGCATTGGAATTATTGGAACTACGTAGTAAAAATATAGATATACAGATCATGCAAAATATAGAAGTTAAACTATATTCTTTTAGCGAAGAGTATCAGCAGGTTCTAATGATCATTCTAAACAATGCCATAGATAACTTTGATTCCAGGGGAACAGAAGATCCAAGGATAGGTATTGTCATTGCTGAAGATAAACATACAACATATCTTTCTATCTGTGATAATGGTGGAGGGATAGACAAAGAGAATATCGATCATATTTTTGACCCCTATTTCACAACAAAGTTTGCCACTGAAGGTGTTGGTCTGGGACTATATATGGCAAAGATGCTTATCGAAGAGAGTATGCAGGGGCAATTAGAAGCAAAAAATAAAAACGAGGGTGTCTGTTTTGAGATAAGTATCCCCAAAGGAGTATTAAATGCATAAAGTGACACTGTTGTATGCAGAAGACAATCAAGAAAGTAGAGAGAATTATACTTTTGTGCTTAAAGATTATTTTCATGAAGTTTATACGGCAAAAGACGGTAAAGAAGCATTGGCTATGTATCATGAGAAAAAGCCTGATATTGTACTTTTGGATGTCACTATGCCGAAGATGGATGGGCTTGATGTTGCAGCAGCTATACGTGAAGAGGACGAAGAAATACCCATCATCATGCTGACCGCCCACTCTGAAAGAGAGAAACTGCTGCGTGCTGTCCCACTTAAGCTTGAAAAGTATCTTCTTAAACCCGTCAATACCAAGATCTTACAAAATACAATGCTGGAACTTATACAGAAGATAGAATATAAAGATATTATTCAACTCAAAGAGGGTTTGACTTGGAATAAGATAAGTAACAGTTTGTTTTACCAGGAACAACATTTCAAACTTACTGTAAAGGAGAAGTTACTTATACAGCTTCTTTGTATGACTTTAGGGGATTATTGCCTACGTAATACACTTATCTATCATGTATGGCATGATGAAATACCAGACACATCTCATGACAAGAAATTAACAAAACTAGTTTCTCGGTTAAATAAGAAAATTATGCTTGAAACTGGCTCTGAAGCAGTGCTTATAGAAAATAGTTATGCATTCGGTTATAGACTGAATAACACACACAATTAGGACTTTTTTAAAAATGTCGCATTTTGAAGATATTGTTAAGATATAATTTGCATGAAATTTAAAATCACAAGGATATAAAATGAAAAAATTTAACCTTTCATTAGTAGCAGTTTTAGCAATGAGTACATTCGCAATAGCGGGTGGAGATATAGCTCCAGTAGAGCCAGTAGTAGAGACTCCATATGTAGAAGAGTCAACAGGTGGTTTATACCTTGGTGCTGCATATAGCATATTTAATTCTGATGCAAACTTTATTCATAATTCAGGTCTGAATTTTAATGTTGATGCAGATGATTATTCTGCAATGATGTTGCAAGCTGGTTACAAGTTTAATGACTATGTAGCGGTTGAAGGTAGGTACTGGATAGGTCTTACTGAGGGCAATTGGGATGCATTTGGTAATACTTTTGACTCTGATGTAAATGCTTGGGGAATTTATGTTAAACCAATGTACCCTGTTACTGATTCATTTGATATTTATGGTCTTCTTGGTTATGCATCTGTTGATGCAGATCACGCAGGTACTACACTACCAGATGCGAACTTTGATGGTTTCTCTTGGGGTATAGGTGCAGCTTATTCTTTCACAGAAAACTTTGCTGTGTTTGTTGACTATACTGATTTCCAAGATGATGATTTCGTTTACACTACTGGTGGCGCTCCTAGAGTTACTGGTACATTTGAACATGAAATTGATTCAATCAACTTCGGTTTAACTTACCAGTTCTAAGCATAATCTTTTACTAAGCCTTTTGGCTTGGTAGAAACACTCCTAAATAATTCCATACATAATCAACTTCTATAATACTAAAAATCTACTATATACATTACACTACATTTGTTTGAAATGTCGCATTTTGAAGACAATACATAGATATAATTTGTCACATTCTATATAAAAAGAGAGAGAACATGAAAATAACAACGAAAAAACTTCTGCTAACAGCTTCAATTGTAACTACTTTAACATTTACAGGTTGTACTCAAGATCAGGAAAACCTTGCATTGGCAGGTGC
>QMKT01000042.1 GCA_003646505.1 Campylobacterota bacterium | reverse complement strand
TCCGTGGTAATGCCTACATCACTCAAAACTGCTAAAAAACTTTCATTTTACAAAAATATAGTATATGCATTACGACGGGAACCGTCGTAACGAGAGTAGAATTATGCTAATATTTGGCCTTTAAAGTACAGGATAACACAAATGGAAATTTTTGCTTTACAATCAATTGCCGGAGGTTTTTTAGATGAAGATCTAAGAAATTTCAATAAAGTTTTTGATGATTGGTGTGTACAGTTTGAGAGTATAGAAGATGCGCAGTGTATACTAGATAGCCTTGAAAAAAGTGAGCAGATTAAGATTGTTGAGATTACACCGTTAAGTTATCCGAAATACTTTTTTTCAAAACTACAGGGTATCATCCATGCCACACGAGAACATGAAGGAAAAATCATTTGTATCGTCGAGCCACAAATGGGTATGAGTTTTCGTATTGCCGTATGTGACTTACAGACAAAAAAGGTAAGAGTACTCGGTTCTCGATATAAGAGTGCACAAAGTGTAGAAGGGGCATTTGCCAATCTATCTTTTGACGTATAAAATTTGAGGTCAATTATCATATCACCTGACCCAAAGTTTACATAGTTTTAGCTAACCTCTTTAGGTAAATATTAAGATTTTTTTGCTTTTTTTTCTGCACGTTTTTCTTTTAAAGTTTTTTCTGATTTTTTCTTAACTGATTTTTGTTTATCTTGACCTTTTGCCATTTTATCCCCTTCGTTTGGATTTATATATTATATAGTCTATACAATCTATACTTAAAATTACTATTTCGTGATAAAAAACCCGATAGTCTAAAACTTACAAAAAGGCTAACCATACAAAAAACATGTAAATACGCGACAACCAGATACCCAAAGCCGAAAAGAAGGCTATTCTCAGCATATGATTGCTAAAGTACTAAGATATATCACAACCTGCTATTTATGGGGTTATTAAGAGGAATAAGCAATGAGTTATCGTTATCATATGACCCCTATTTTTTGCCTATTTTTATAATATGAACTGTATTTTATTACCCAAAAATGCCAAAAGCATTAGCGACCCAAAGCAAGTTACTCATATTAAAGAGGTACTAAAATCTAGGGTAGGGGATAGTTTTTACTCGTTACCACGGTGTCCGTGGTAATGCCTATATCACTACAAACTGCTAAAAAACTTTCATTTTACAAAGCATAGTATATGCATTACGACGGGAACCGTCGTAACGAGAGCAGGAACAGTTGGACAGTTTGGTTCTTGGGTCGAGTGATAGACAGAGAAAACAGCTGCATGATCTGAAGTAGACTTATTAGCGTGAACGCGGTACAATAGGACAAAGGACATATATGAACAAGATATTTTTAACATTTGTGGCACTTGGAACCATTGCATCAGCATATACAATGACATGTGCTAATGTAGAAATAGAAGATGGAAGGACAGGAGCAATTACTTTAAATAAAAGAGTAGCAGCTGCAACATCTTTTGATATTTCAGGGAATGCAATTTATCTGACAAGAGGAAATACACGCTATAGAGCTAGCCATGATTCGGGCAATTTTTATATACTGAAAAATGGGGACTTTGTTGTAGTTGGCAAGAATAGAAAACAGATTGCTATCATGGCTAAATATGAAAATGGCGACAACCTAAGATTTTTTGAGTGTAAAACTAAATAAAATGGCATCATTTTTAGACGACGGAACAATACCAGGATCAGCTAGAGTAGATCAGCGTGTAGGCTTAATGACTTGCGGACTTGGGGTAGGGTGAACGTAATCGTAGTAAAAAATATAGTACTTAGGTGATGCTAATTCGTATAATGATAAGAAAATATTTTGCTCGTTACCACGGTCTCCGTGGTAATGCCTACAGCACTCAAAACTGTTAAAAAACTTCCATTTCACAAGAGTGTTGTGTATCCGTTACGACGGGAACCGTCGTAACGAGAGTAAAGTAAGAAAATTACAGAGAAATAAAAGTATTACAATTTGCCATATTTCTACACTTCTCTTTCCTAAACTGCTACCATAAATAAAAAAGTAGAAACTATGGGAAGAAGCAGATACAAAATATATGAGCCAACACATCCACATTTTATCACCTGCACAATAGTTAATTGGATACCACTTTTTACACGAAAAGAGAGTGTTGAAATACTTCTTGAGTGTTTTAGGTATTTGAAGAAAGATGAAGATTTTAAACTATATGCATATGTGATACTTGAAAACCACATACATATAGTTGCACAAAGTAATGATATCGCTAAAAGTATGGGTAGGTTCAAAAACCACACAGCAAAAGAAATACTTAGACTATTGAAAAAAGAAAATGTAGTAACCATACTTGACCAACTTTCTTTTTATAAAAAAGCACATAAAATAGATAGGGAGTATCAAGTATGGAAGATGGTATGCAACCAAAGCTTATTCAAGCTGATGCTATGATGAAGAGTAAGATTGATTATATTCATTACAATCCAGTAAAGAGAGGGTATGTGGATGATGCTATACATTGGCGATATTCCAGTGCTAGGGATTATGATGGTGTTGAAGGGTTATTAGAGGTTGCGAGATTTTGGTAGATTGTATTTGATATATGCATTACCACGGACACCATGGTAACGAGAGTAAGTAGCCTAACTGAGTGCCATTTATCTTAGGGTGTGATTTTAAAAAGAGATTCTAATCCGCTTTTGGCTTCTATCTCTTGAGAGGCTATTTTTTTAATCGTTATAAAAAGTGGATATTCCTCCCACTCAAAACGTTTAAACTTTTCCACCATTAAAAGGGTATGTGTGCCTTCTGCTCTCATGTCTGAAAAATCACCTCTTGCGATGCGTCGTCCCAGTGTATGATGACGAGAATCCTCACTGCTTCCTGTCGTGATCAGATCACCTAACCCTGCCAGTCCGTAACTACTCCCTTCTTTGCCGCCCAAAGACTCAGCTATTGTGTCAAGTTCATCTAAAGCCATGACTGTTAAATATCCCAGTACATTCTTACCCATTTCAAGCTCATCGATCATGCCAAAGGCTAGTGCATAGACGTTTTTCAAAATCACTGACCAAGAGATACCTGTGATATCATCTGTTGTTTTGAGATGAAGGGCTGTGGGGTTATAAAGCTCTGAAATTGTTACTTCATGAGTAGGGTGACTACATCCAAACTCAGCAAAGCCTACTTTACCTGCACTAAGCTCTTCAGCGATCATTGGTCCATAGATGAGGCAAAAGTTTTCTAGAGACTTTTTAAAGATCTCTGCAGCTGTAAGCGCTGATTCATTAAGTCCTTTGGCGATACTTATGCAGAGGCTGCTTTTATCCATCAGAGGTAAAAGTGTTTTGACAAGGTCTTCATGTGCATTGACCGGCAGACAAAAGATGATGATCTCAGCTTTTGGTACTAAACTCTCTAGAGGTAAAAAGTCTTTGCCATCAACAGTCGATCGATTCCAGATAGAGACCTCATGAAAAGGTTCTAAAAGTGTCTGTATAGCATGACCCATCTCGCCATAGCCAAGAAGTAAGATCTCTTTTTTTATGGACATGAAAACTCCTTTTTTATACCTGCCATCTCTCATCAGAAAAAACAACAGTATCATCTATATCTAACGTGCTCGTGTCTAGCATCACATCTATATGAAACTTACCGCTATTTCTTTTCATACCTTCTTTCGCGTAGATGCCATGTTTTGCCCCTAGTGAGAGGTGTAAGCCGCACATGCGCTCGAAAGTCCCCATGTCTGAGACGTGCTTGTCTTTAGAAAATGCACGGTTTAGTCCAAGTCCTAGTTCTCGTACCCAGACTACGTTTTCCTCTTCTTTGATCATGTTTAGAACAGCTTCAAACTCTGCTGTGGAGTTTTCTGTTCTAACAACCTGACCATTTTCTATGATGATGGTGATAGGGTGAGGAGGAATGTTTACTTTGTAGTTGGTGTCACCAAAAGCGATGATGTTGGTTCTACCGTTTAATGATCTTAGTTCGGTGGCTTCTGTGAACACTTCACCGATGGGAAACTGACCACCCATGTTTTTCATCTCTCTATAGTCGCCGATGTTGATTTTTGCAGGTTCAAAGCCACCTTTATAGATGAGCTTTTCATCTCCACTATGTACTACTGCACCCTCGGCTTTGTTTATCATGTCTTTAAGTGTATGTCCCGTATGGTGGAAATATTCTTTGTCATAAGCTAAAGCGTTTACATAGAGTTTTACTTCCTCATCTGTAGGCATTCTCCCTAGGTGAGGGTGTTCTGCTACCTTGATGCTTTTTTTAAAGAGTTCTATACGTATACGAAAGGCAGAGAGACGAAAACTTTTAGACTGTACTAACGCCACAAAATCACCAGCTTGTAATGCCTCAATCAGTGAGAGTATGTCATCTTTATCTGCGTCGTTAAAGTTTATAAAGATGCCCTTGGGTAAAGCTATGCGATACGCATCTGCGAGTAGAGTAGATAGGGGCGAGTCTAGATCGTAGATGACTAGAGCTGTGCTACTGTCATCATGGTTAAAAACATCACGAAGTACATCTGTTAGATTTTGTGAGGCAGTTTGTACTAAAGTTGTTGACATTGAGACTCTTTTTGTTGGGTTTGTTTGTAATATTTTACAAAAATTATGCTTCGACACAGTATTTGACTTAACTTCATTATCCACTCTAAATAATTATGCTACTTCTCCATAGATTTAGAAATCAGAAAAGTAAAAATGAATATGATATAATAAACAAAAAGAGGAGTCATGTTATGTTAAATCAAAATCAAATACTGTCTTCTCTTAGAAAATATAAAGAAAACCATCTTGAAGAGTATGGAATAGAAGAGATAGGTATTTTTGGATCTTACGCGAGAAATGAAGCTAAAGAAGAGAGTGATGTAGATGTTTTTGTACGACTTAAGCACTCTAATTTATTTTTACTTTCTCGCATACGTATAGAGTTAGAAGAACTTTTAGGTGTGCATACAGATGTTGTGCAGTTGCGTGATAAAATGAATATGTATCTAAAGAAACATATAGAAAAAGAAGCGCTAAGTGCCTAATACTGTACTTGTAAAAGAAATACTTAGTCAGATAAATATAGCAATTAAGACCATTAAATTTAGGTTTGAACCTGTTGATAGTATTGACTATTTTCTTGATACGCCTCAAGGTCAAGAAAAGCTAGATAGCCTATGTATGCTTTTTATAGCAATTGGTGAGAGTTTAAAAAATATAGACAAAGTGACAGATAGACAATTATTAGTGAAATATAATGATGTGGATTGGAAGGCAATAAAAGGAATGAGAGATGTCCTTTCTCACCATTATTTTGACATGAATGCCGAAGCAATTTATAATGTATGTAATGATGAACTAGATACTTTACATAGTGTTATTGTAAAAATGCTCAATGAAGTTTAGGGGATTAACCCTCCACAGATTTCGTAATCAAATACCCACCTACAAGCACAGGAACGATACCTATCATCTGACGGAGTTCAGGCACTTCATCTAGGTAAAGGTATGCGAAAATGAGTGTAAAAACAGGAAGTAGGGCAAGCATTGCAGAGAGTTTAGTGATGCTGATACGGTTAAGTGCTTCTATCCACATGATCTTGGCGGCTACGTAGATGCCTGTAGCTATGAGAAACATGTAGGGCAAGGCAGACATGAAGTTTTCATAGGTGACCGCAGGTTCTAAAAAATAGGCTAGAAGAGCTACAAAGGGAAATCCAACAACTGTTCTAAATCCCAGTATGGTTTCAGCCGAACAGTATTCACGTGCACGTTTCTGGTAAAGGTTGGTGATGGGTGCAGCTGCAGATGCGATGAAGATGAGCCAGTCACCTTTGTTGAATGTAAAATCTTCTGGAAAGAGTATGATGAGTGCACCTAGCCCCATGATGACAGCACCTATGAGGTGTATAGTTTCCATCTTTTCTTTACCAAAGACATTAAAATAGAGGTAAGAAAAGAGTACTTGCAAAAAGACAATGACAGCCATATTTCCCGCAGTGGTGTAGCGCATACCTATGAAAATGAGTGTAAAGATGAAGGTGATCCAAAAGGTAGTAAGGAGCAAGTCTTTGTATGCAGCGCTGTTTTTAAGCTCTTTAAATCTATCCCGTTTGTACATGATAGCCATATAGAAAAAGAAAGCGATAACAAGACTATACATATAGGTATGTAGTGCCCCTACATAAGACATAGCTACGATCGAGAGTATGGGAAACCATGCCTCTAAGATACTGAGCCCTACCATGAGGTATTCGCCTTCACGCTCTCTTGTCATTCTCATTCCCCTTTTTTTGTATTGTATCCAAGTATTTGTGTAGTACACATAGAGTACAGTATCAATAGTGTAGAATCATTTACAGATTAATTGTAACAAGGAAAATCATGCCAACACAACATCAAAAGTCTATCTTCCTAGCATTATTATTTTTACTTTCAAGTACCTTCCTTTTCGCAGGAGATGCGACAGCACAAAGTACAGTGAGTATCATTTTAGGAGCTTTTATCGCAGGTATACTACTTACCTTTACACCTTGCGTACTTCCTATGGTTCCTATAGTCTCAAGTATCATTGCAGGGCAGGGAGAAGATGTGACTAAGACAAAGGCTGTGATGCTGGCTGTCTCATATGTAATGGGTACTACTGTAACGTATGCCATCATGGGTGCTTTAGCAGGGGCTACGGGTGACCAATTACAGTCTTACTTCCAAAATATCTGGATTATTGGAGGTATGACCATTGTCTTTATTCTCATGGCACTGTCTATGTTTGGACTTTTTACTATTCAACTTCCTTCATTTATACAGTCTAAACTCAACGAAGAATCTCAGGGTATAAAAGGTGGAAACATGGGGATGGTATTTTTACTTGGAATGATCTCTGCACTTATACTTGGTGCCTGTGTCTCTCCTGTGCTTATATCTTTTTTATCTGTAGCCATCTCCACATCTGATGCAACACTGGGTGCTTTGACTATGTTCTTTTTGGCTTTGGGTATGGGTGTACCTCTTATACTCTTAGGTTTTGGTGCAGGATATCTCATCCCAAAAGCAGGGATGTGGATGGACAAAGTGAAGTACTTCTTTGGTGTACTTCTTTTAGGTGTGGCTATAGAGATATTCTCTAGTATAAATCTTGTAAATACATTATTTCTTTGGGGTGTATATGCCGTGGGAATTGCTGTATATTTGGGTGCTACCAAGGCTTTAGACCCCGAGAGTAATGGATGGGAAAAACTCCAAAAATCTGTTGGGACAGTACTGCTCATCTGGGGGACCATTTTACTTGTAGGCGCAGGGTACGGTCAAACAAACATCTATCACCCATTACCAAAAACAACAATCACCTATGAAGGTACAAATAATATTGTATCAGATCAATTCCCTTTTGAAAATATATATAATATTGAAGAGTATAAAGAAAAACTGGCACAAGCAAAAGAGGAAGGGAAGCCTATGATTATCTTTTTCCATCACGATAAATGTCCTGTGTGTAAACGTTTAAAAGAAAGCACTTTTAAAGATGCACGTGTACAGAAAAAATTAAGAGATGATTATATGGCATTGGGTGTAAATATCAGTAATAAATCAGATAAAGATATAGCTGAACTTAAAAAGATGTTTCAAATCTTTGGTCCTCCAGGCTTTGCATTTGTTGACAGTGCTGGTAAAATATTGGATGATGAAAAGTTCTATGGTTACAATGGAGCAAATGAGTTTTATGATACTTTAGATCTGATAGCATTGTAGAGACTTTAGCTATCGGACACACTCTTAAATGTCTTAAAGAGTGTGTCAAGACACGTGTTGCATTATTTAATAATAAAAAAAGGTAAAACATGGGAAAACAATACAAACCTCTTACTGGGGAAAATCTGGATGTCAAATGAAATCACTTTTTCATCTGGCATACAATGTTACTTCATTAGAAGAGACAAGACTATTTTATAAAGATGTTTTAGGTTGTATAGAAGGGCGCAGTGCAGATACCTGGATAGACTTTAACTTCTTTGGACACCAACTCTCTATGCACTTAGGTGAGCCTTTTACTGTGAAAAATACAGGGAAAGTAGGTGAACATATGGTAGCTATGCCTCATTTAGGTGTCGTACTGGAACTTGAGGCATGGGAAAAACTTGCACAAAGACTAACAGATGCACATATAGCGTTTATTATCCCACCTACGATTAGATTTGAAGGAGAGGTAGGAGAACAATATACTATGTTTTTTACTGACCCGTCAGGAAATCCCATTGAAGTAAAAGGGTTTAAAGACCTGGATACTGTGTTTGATGCATAAAAAATAGCTTTGAATACGTACACATAACTACTCTCCCAATACCCAAAAGAAGATCTTCTCTTCATCTCCCGAAGAGATGAGTGTGTTCTCGGAGATAAACATGATCTTATTAGGTGTGGCATAGTGTCCTATAAGACGGTCAGTTTTAGAACCATCCTGTGTGTTAAAAAGTTGTAAGTGGTTGTCTGTTCCAGCAGAATAGATACCCGTCTTTGCGCTTGGGCTTAGCCCTACACAGTAGACTAAAAAATCACTTTTGAGATGATAGGCTTCTTTATCTTTCCGGTAAACACCCACACGTCTGTCCTGACCCGCAGTAATAAGTGTATGGTTCCTGTATGCTATGGAATAGATGTTATCGACATGTTCAGAAGAGAAAGTAGCTTCGATCTTTGATGAATTCACATCTATGAGTCTGGCTGTACCACTTTCATCGGAGAGAACCATTTTTTGTTTATCTTGACTTAGCACCATACCTCCCATAGTACTTTCAGAAATATGGGTATTGTATAGCTTGTAGTTCTCTTCTGTATCATACAGGGTTACATCTGAACCAAAAGTCCCAAGTATGACTTTCCCCTCAGCCGTAAAAAAAGCACGTTTAGGCATGAGGTGTTTTTTTTCATCAATGATCTTTTCTAGCTGTGTCCCATCATGTATCCATACATTTCTATAGGCAGAAGCACCCGAACTGACTAGTAAGGTTTTACCTTGATATCTGTCAATGCTGTGTATACGCGTAGGCACCAAGTTACCCATTGTTGTTTTGATAGGTTCAAGTCGTATTTGATTGACTACTTTTTGTGTAAAAAGGTCTATAATCTCTACTATGCCTTCATCTGTAGCCACATAAAGATAGTCGCCATCTTTTACAAAATCACTGACAAGTCCGGAAACCTTGAGTGTTGTAATGGGTTGGATGTCTTTTGCATGGTTCATAGTGAACAATAGAAAGAAGATGAGGATTATTTTATACATCAACGTATTATAACTCAAAACACTCATCCTTTGCATGTTATTTAAAATAAGAAGCTATATAGAGGAGTTTAAGTTCAACGGTAATGAATACTGGGAGTTTGTGTATGATACTTCGAAGCTAATATTAAAGCTTTAGTACACCCTTAACTCTCTCTAGAGAGTCACTTTTATGAAGAGAAAGTCTCACTACAGATTCATGTGTGGCTTTTAGTTCATGTAGTACATTACCCTCTAGAGCTATGACATCACCTGCATTCAACATAAACATCTTTTCACCCACAGTAAACTCGATAGACCCTCTAAGTATCATCACCGTGATTGGAAACTTTGTTTTGTGCTCTTTCATGACTTGACTCTCTTTAAAGGCAATGCGTATCTCTTTACCAAAAGTAGAATCAAGCATAGGTGTAATGACTACAGATTTGTCTGAAAATTCTAAATCAGTGTAAAATGATGCAGTTTGTGGCTCTACAGTTTCGTTGGTTGTGAATGTCATGGAATTCCTTAAAAGATTTAAAAAATTATAGCCACATGTATTTATATTTTACTTGATGATAGTCAATTTAAGTTGACAAAATACACCAAATGGTGTACAATTAATTAAAAAGGATTAGCATGTCAAAAGTACAAACAAGTTTACGTTTGGAAGAAGAGACTTTTAATGAAGCAAAAGAGATACTCAAATCTCTTGGTATGAACTTTACTGAGGCTGTAAATGTCTTTGCTTCTATGGTTGTGCAAGAGAGAGGACTTCCTTTTGATGTAAAAGCTTCTGAGTATCCTAGTATATCTTATGAAGAAGCACAAAAGAAAGTGCAACGTTCCATTGCTACTATAGACGATGATAAAGGTATGCCCTCTGATGATTTTTTTGCAAAGATGTTAGCTAAGTGAAATACTACAGTGTAGTGATTGAGCCAGAAGCAGGGAGTGATTTAGGAAATATTTATGATTTTATCACTAAAAATGACACACCTGTAAAAGCACAACGTTTTTTACGTAAACTTCAAGAAGCTATAGGTTCATTAAACTATATGCCTGAACGTTGTCGTAAGAGTATCTATATAAAAGATGAGAAGACACATGATATGATAGTACACGGGTATACGATTTGTTATCATATTTTAGAAAAGACAGTACATATAGTGGCTGTATTTAGACAGAGAAAATTATGAAAAAACAAATGACTATAGAAACTCAAAGCATTAGACTGGAATGATGCAGATATTTATGATGCTGTAGATCATGCGGCATTTTTGTTTAAGTTTTCCAAGGTATTGCGAGCATATTTTAAGGAGTAGAGATGGAAGTAACAGAAATACCTTTTGCAAAGCACATAGGCATAGAGAGAAAAGAAGAAGGCATACTCAAGTTAGAACCTACCTCAATAGTACAAAACCATGATGGTACAATCACTATGCAAGGTGAATTTACCTGATTTATACAAGGAATATAATATGACTAAGGATTACTATGGATGAATCATTAAACGTTTTAGGCGAACCTTTGGAACCATGCTCTTTAAAACCACTCACCGGTTTTCACAGAGATGGATCATGCAATACGGGAAACCATAACCCTGCAGTACATGCTGTATGTATCTATGCAACGGAAGAATTCTTAGCCTATTCAAAAAAAGTGGGTAATGATCTCTCTACGCCTATGCCAGAGTATGAATTTGCAGGTGTAAAACCAGGGCAGAGTTGGTGTTTGGGCGGACACTCTTTTGTGCAAGCACATTTAAACGGTATGGCACCACAGATATTTATACATGCCACACATATGAAAATGCTTGAACTGATAGATCTGGAGACATTAAAGCAATATGCTATTGATCTCTAGGTATATCACTAGAGGAGGTTTATTTGCTAGTATGGTTATTGATCGCTGTTGTACCTACACTGAAAAAATAAGACATCCAACTTACTATACCGGCAATTTTTGCACCATCTTCTAAGAGATATGGATCTATGCCAGGAATACTGGATTTATCAAAGATGACGGAAAGTGCAAAGAAGAATAATGCCATTA
>QMKT01000041.1 GCA_003646505.1 Campylobacterota bacterium | reverse complement strand
GTATCGCAACGATCCAGGAAAGGACAAAAGGCTGATAGACACTGTATGCGCCAATAAGGGCCATAAAAAACAGTACTGTGATCATAATATTGGTCTTAGCCATTTTCTAGTCCTTCCTTCCCGCCAAGTTTAAAATGTTCATAACTCTTTTGTGTGGCTATACGGCCGCGAGCCGTTCTTTCTATGTAGCCGTTGGTAATAAGATAAGGTTCCAGAACATCTTCTATGGTTCCTTCATCCTCACTCAGCGCGGCACCAATGGTACTTAGCCCCATTGGCTTATTTTTTGCAGAGACCAGGAGTTCCAAAAGTTGAATATCCTGCTCATCAAATCCAAGATTATTGACCCCTAACTCATCTAAAGCATATCTGGCACGAGAAAGCGTGATCTCATGCTCATCTTCTACTTCGGCAAAGTCCCGTACTCTCTTTAGTAAACGTAAGGCAATTCGAGGTGTCCCACGACTACGTCTTGCCATTTCTGATGCAGCTTCATTTTCTGCTATCTTCTCTAATTTGTGTGATGCCTGCATTACGATCTTTCCTAATTCATCAGGTGTATAGAACTGCATACGAAAGTGCATACCAAAACGCTCACGCAGAGGATTAGAAAGCATCCCTGCTCTTGTGGTCGCCCCTATCAGCGTAAAACGCGGTAAGTCTATCTTTACTGTTTGTGCCGCAGGTCCGGAGCCTATAATGATGTCTAAACGAAAATCTTCCATAGCCGGGTAGAGTATCTCCTCAATGGCCGGGGACATGCGATGGATCTCATCGATGAACAAGATATCACCCTCTTCAATATTAGTAAGCAGTGCGGCTAGATCTCCTGCCTTTTCTATCATCGGAGCAGCCGTGGTCTTAATATTGGCTCCCATCTCTGTAGAAATAATATTGGCGATGGTCGTTTTACCTAAACCAGGAGGGCCAAAAAAGAGAATATGATCAAGTGCTTCTGCTCTTTTTTTACTCGCTTCTATAAAAACTTTTAAATTCTTTTTGATCTTCTCTTGCCCAATGTATTCATCCCAAGAACTGGGACGAAGTGTGACTTCATAGGAAGTTTCTTCATCAAAACGTTCTATCTCAACCATGCGCTCCATTAATAGGTGTACTCATCGCTGGGGAATGTTCTGTCTTTCACTTCATCACGGTAGGTTTCAAGTCCTTTACGCACCAACTTTGCACCATCACCGTACTGTTTTACAAACTTGGGCTTAAACGTTTCAAAGAAACCAAACATATCAGACCATACCAACACCTGCCCGTCTGTGCTGTTTCCTGCTCCTATACCAATAGTTGGTACGGAAACTGCTTGGGTAATGGCCTCTGCAGCTTCACTTTTGACACCTTCAACCACGATGGCAAACACGCCGGCCTTTTCCAATGCTTTAGCATCTTCTACCAAACTATCAATGTCAGCCTGGTCTTTACCGCGTACTTTATAGCCGCCTTCACTGCGTAAAAACTGTGGCATAAGTCCTATGTGACCAAGTACAGCAATAGAATTTTGAGTCAGTGCTTCAACAATATATGCTCTCTCTTTACCACCTTCTATTTTAATTGCCTGTGCATTGGTTTCCTGGTATGCTCTGGTTGCATTTTGTAATGCAACTTCTGGAGACGTATAGGTTCCAAAAGGCATATCAAGTACGATGAGTGGTAATGTTGCACCATTGCATACCGCCTGTGTATGGTAGATCATCTGATCCATAGTTGCAGAGAGCGTGTCTTCTTTACCAAGAAAACTCATATTGAGACTGTCACCTACAAGTATCATCTCTACTTCGCCATCAAAAAGTTGTGCAAAAAGCGCATCATAGGCTGTTACCATGGTGATAGGTTCTACACCTTTCATCTTTGCAATAGTTGTTAAAGTTACTTTTTTCTCTATTTTAGGGGTATGAATACTCATCTGTTCCTATTGTCCAATCTATATTTTTACTCATTTTATCATATAATGTTGAAATATATACAAAATAAGATAAAAAGAGTCCCCTTTTGAAAAATTTAGTCGCATATATCACCACAGGTTTCCCCTCATTAGAATTCACAGTTGATGCTGCATTGGCTTTATCTGAAGCCGGCGTTGACACCTTAGAACTTGGTATGCCATTCTCAGATCCTGTTGCAGATGGCCCTGTCATCGAGGCAGCCAATCTTAAAGCCTTGCAAAATGGTTTTAAATTAGACCATCTTTTTGAAGCTTCTGCGAAGATAGCCCCACATATCGATACACTTTGGATGGGTTATTTTAACCCTTTTTACCACAGAGGTATGGATGCCTTCATCTCAGAAGCAAAGAAAGCTGGTGTGAACGGTTTTATCATTCCTGACCTGCCTTTAGAAGAGTCCAGGCCTTATAAACCTGCAATAGAAGCTGCCGGACTGAATCTCATAGACTTCATCGCTCCGACTGATACAGAAGCACGTATCAAAGAGATCGTTACAGATGCAAAAAAGTTCATCTATCTGGTAGCCTATGCGGGCATTACCGGTGCAGGAAAAAGTGAAGATCTCCAACCGATCATTACAGATATCAAAAAATATACGCAAACACCTGTCTATGTAGGTTTTGGCGTAGATGTAAATACAGCGCAAGATAAAGCCAAAGGTGTAGATGGTGTCATCGTTGGTTCTGCATTTGTCAAAGTATTACTTGATGAAACACTCACAGATACACAAAAAATAAGAAAAATATCTGCTATTGCAAAAGAGATAAAAGAAAAAATAAATAATTAAACAAAAGGATCACCATATGACAAAAAATATCCCAAAATAATAATTTTACTACCCATAAAAATGCATTAAATAATTTAGAGTATAATACTCCTAATTAGAAAAGGCAATTATTTTATGGAACACTTTATTTGGAATGTCAATCCCAATATCTTAGAATTGGGACCATTACAGCTGCGCTGGTACGGACTACTCTTTGTAGGCTCTTTTTTTCTCGGACTTATGATACTTCAATGGATCTATAAACGCGAGAACAGAGATCCTGTTGTCTTGGACAACTTACTCATTTATATCATGGTAGGGGCTGTACTTGGTGCGCGCCTGATGCACTGTCTGGCTTATGAACCAGGGTTTTACCTCTCTAATCCCCTTGAAATACTCAAAGTATGGAAAGGTGGACTTGCCAGTCATGGAGGCCTGCTTGGTGTACTTGTGGCACTTTATGTCTTTGCAAAGCGATATCAGGAATCATACTTGTGGCTACTTTCCCGTGTTGCCATCCCTGGTGCACTGACTGCTGCATTTGTACGTTTTGGTAATCTTTTTAACTCTGAGATACTTGGTTTACCTTCAGACAAACCATGGGCTATTATCTTTCAAAAGGTAGATATGATTCCCCGTCACCCTGTACAGCTTTATGAAGCGTTCTCTTACCTTCTCCTTGTAGTTATTTTGGTCACAATTTACCATAAAAGTGCCCCTTTGTTTGCTACTCGGATACTTCCGGGTGTCTTCTTAATCTACATGTTTATCATGCGCTTTATGCTTGAGTACACTAAAACACGCCAGGCCAACTACGCCACAGACCTTCCTTTCACTACGGGTCAAATGTTAAGCATACCTTTTATTTTAGTTGGTATAGTGTGGATAATTTGGGCATTTAGAAGTTCAAAGAAGGATATAGAAAAGGCATAAAATGACCAAAGTCATGATTGAGAAATACGCTTTAGGTATAGATATCGGTTCCACCACCGTCAAATATGTACTCTGTGATACACACTTTCACATTGTAGCCAAAGCTTACACGGCTCATGACACGAAACAGGCTCCTACCCTTTTACGTCTTTTAGAAGAACTTTCACACACACATCCTGAGCTTTACAATAAAATAGATAAAGTCTACATCACAGGTTCAGGTGCCTCGCGTATTGCACCTACCATTAATGCTCGTTTTGTTCAAGAAGTCAATGCTGTTGTTCTCGCAGTGGAACATAAGCATCCCGATGTCAGAGCCGTTGTGGAACTTGGCGGGCAGGATGCGAAGATCATACACTTTAAACAGGGTGAAGATGGTAAAAAATCTGTACTGACCTCCATGAATGACAAATGTGCCTCAGGTACAGGGGCCACCATAGAAAAATGTACTATGAAAGTGGGCATGGAAAGTGAAGATATTCAAAATCTTGTTTTCCAAACAGACAAACTGCATCATGTAGCAGCCAAGTGTGGTGTATTTGCAGAAACTGACATTGTCAACCTTGTTAAAACCTCTGTTCCTTCAGATGAGATCATGAACTCTCTTGCTGATGCCATTGTTATGCAAAACCTTACCGTACTCACACGCGGTAATACACTCATGCCCAATGTCCTTCTTTTAGGCGGTCCAAATACCTACTTACCTTTTTTACAAGAGTGCTGGCGTATGCGTATCTCTGAGATTTGGGATGAACGTGGTATCAACTATGACAAAGAAAAGATGAGTGAACTTGTCTCTGTCCCAGATAATGCACAGTATTATGCCGCTTTGGGTGCGGTCATTTTTGGGGAAGGTGAAGCCAACAATGACAAACCATTTACCGGACTTATACAACTTAGAATAATGGTTGACACCGGGGGCACAACCCAAAATAACAACAATGACACCCCTCTCATCTCCTCCACGGAGGAACTTGAAGCCTTTCAAGAGGCTTATGCTATCAAACCTTTTGTTCCTCCGCAACTGACAGAAAAAACCACTTGTTTTTTAGGTATAGACGGAGGTTCAACCTCATCCAAAGCAGTACTCTGTGATGAAAAAGGAACCTTACTTTTAAAAGTCTATCAACTCTCAAAAGGTAACCCTGTCGTCGACACCCTTGAATTACTTGAAAAGATCCAGGAACATGATCCGCATCACTACTATGACATCAAAGGATTAGGCGTTACTGGTTACGCAGCTGACGTACTTGAAGGTGCACTCAAAGCTGATGCAAACATCATTGAAACCATTGCACATATGAAGTCTGCACAAAAAGCATTTGGAGAGAGTATCAATGTCATTTGTGATATTGGAGGACAAGACATCAAAGTGTTGTTTATGGAAAATGGCATGATGAAAAACTTTCGCCTTTCCAACCAGTGTTCTGCCGGTAACGGTACCCTGCTTCAATCTATGGCTAAGCAATTTGGCGTGCCGGTAGAAGGATTTGCAGATATTGCCTTTGCCGCAAAGCAGGCCCCTATGTTCAATTATGGATGTGCTGTATTTTTGGATACAGACAGAGTGAACTTTCAAAAAGAAGGATACACGAAAGAAGAACTCTTTGCAGGTATCTCTAAAGTACTTCCAAAAAATGTATGGCAATATGTTGTTCAAGCACCTAACCTTGCCGCTTTTGGAGACCATTTTGTACTTCAGGGTGGTACGCAGTATAATCAAGCTGCGCTCAAAGCACAGGTAGATTACATTAAAAACAAAGTACCGTATGCAAGAGTGGATGTACATCCTCATCCTGGTGAGGCAGGTGCTTATGGTGCTGCCATAGAAGCAAAAAATGTTGTACTTGAACGTGGCTATGCCACTTTTATTGGTCTGGAAGAAGCACTACAAATGACATACACTTCCAAAACAGATGAAAGTACGCGCTGTCACTTCTGCAGTATTAACTGTTCACGAACCTTTATCGATACGCATACCCCCTCTTCTGACTCGGTACGCTACATTGCAGGGTTTTCCTGTGAAGAAGGTACAGTTGAATCACACGCGGCACTTAAAATACTCAAAGACTCCAGAAAAGATCTGCAAAAAAACACACCCAACCTGGTAAAAAAAGAGTCTATGTCACTTTTTGCTCCCACCTATAACTTGGAAGAAAAACCTACAGAATCAACACAGATTACAGAACAACGGGTCAAAGTGACTTTAGGAGGATGGGGTCCGACATTGAGAAAAGAAGTACTTAGAAACTTTAAATCTTCAAGCCAAGAACAAAAGATCACTAGACAGGGTCTTCGTATCGCCATACCAAAAGTACTCAATATCTACTCTTTGGCTCCTTTTTTACGTACATACCTTGAAGCCCTTGATATCAATCCTTTACATATACAATTTTCAGGATTTTCTAATGAAGATATGTTTTTAGAAGGTGCCAAATATGGTTCTGTAGATTCATGCTATCCTGCAAAAGTAGCACAGTCTCATGTATATTCGCTGATGTATGACAAAAAGTTTGCCAAAAAATCTTTTGCCTATATGTGGTTTCCTGCAGTCACAGAGCTTCCAGGTTATGTCAAGCATACTATGGGACAAACCTCCTGTCCTATCATCTCCGGTACTCCTAAAGTGGTCTATTCAGCATTTACTAAAGAGAAGGATCTTTTTGAAGAAAAAAGCATTGATTATGTGGAAGATGCATTGAATTTTGACAACAAAGAGTTACTTAAAAAACAACTTTTTCAGACATGGAGACATAGACTGCATATCACGGAAGATGAAAACAACTGGGCAGTGGAACAGGGATGGAAAGCCCTTGACAAAAATGATGCTGACATCATGAAGGAAGGGCGTCAAGTGCTTGATGATGCTGTAGCTAACGATGAAGTAGTGATCTTACTTTTAGGACGTCCCTACCACACTGACCCGGGTATGAACCACGAAGTACTTGATGAGTTTCAGTCACTTGGTTTTAAAGCCATCTCTATGCGTGCCATCCCAAAAGATGAAGTCTATCTCTCACAATACTTTGCTAATGACATTAGCCATAAAGCTGTCTCTTCTGCCTATGATATCCGTGATGTCTGGGCAGAAAACTTTTCTACCAACTCTGCACAAAAAGTATGGGCGGCCAAGTTTGCTGCGCGACATCCTAATGTAGCCGTGCTTGATCTAAGCTCTTTTAAATGTGGACATGATGCTCCCACTTACGCCATTATCGACAAAATACTCGGTGCGTCACGCACACCACATCTCACATTACATGATATAGATGCAAACAAACCCGGAGGTTCCATCAAGATACGTGTTAAAACCTTTGCCTATACCTTGGATCAGTATAAACGTACACTTTACAAAACAAAACCTAGTAGACATGATACAAACAAAGAAGGAATTTTAGTATGAGTAGCGTATGCAGTACAGTAAAAATGACCGATAAAAACGGAGATCTGAACTTCCTAAATCAAACAGCAACACAATGGAGAGATATACCTCAAAATCCGATCACCTATGCTCCTAAAAGTGAAACAATCATGCTTTCCGGTGGCTTAACCATCTTACAAGACCAACTAATACAATCCGCACTTCAATCTTTGGGAGAAAACTATATCTCCATGCCAAACCCTAACTTTGAATCTTTTCAAAAAGGAAAAGCCTATGGGAACAGAGGACAATGTAACCCTACCTACTTTACAGTTGGAAACCTTGTCAAATATTTGCAGAACCTTAGAGATGAAAAAGGCTTAAGTGCTGAGGAGATCGTACAAAAATATGTCTATATCACTGCAGGTGGTTGTGGACCTTGCCGTTTCGGTATGTATATTACGGAATATAAAAAAGCACTGAGAGATTCTGGCTTTGATGGCTTTCGTATTACCTCTTTTGAACATGACAAAGGCATTTTTCAAGGCGATGACATTGATGATGAAATACTTAACTTCACCCCTAAGTTTTTCATTACGCTCATTAAATCCGTCATTATAGGAGATATGATCAATATCCTGGGCTACAAGATGCGCCCCTATGAAGTGGAAACAGGCACTGTAGATAAAGCTATTGAAACATGCCGTGCCTTGGTCTCCAATGCATTTTTAGAAAAAAAGTCTCTCATAAAAACCATGTGGATCTGCCGTCAAACGCTAGAGAGCGTAAAACTCAACCGTTTACAACCCAAAGCAAAAGTCATGGTCATGGGAGAATTTTGGGCAGCTATGACAGAAGGGGATGGAAACTATAATCTACATAGATTTTTAGAGGCTGAAGGTGCAGAATGCATTCCTCAACCCATCATTAACCGTCTTATGTTGAGTCTATGGGAAGCAGAACGTGCTGTCATCAAAAGAGAATCTCTGCACGTTGAAGGGGCAAAAAGAGTAGATTTTTCTTCCGTTAAAACAAGAGCATTCATTAAGCTTGGGAAAGTGGCTATGAAAACCCATTTTCACCTCTATGCCAAAGCAATTGGCTTACATAACTATGAAATTCCCGATATGGATAAACTGGCACAAATAAGCCAGGAGTATTATACCCTTGACTGTGAGGGAGGGGAAGGACACTTGGAAGTTGCACACCTCATCGAATCGGTCAAAGAGAACATTGCACACCTTGTTATCTCTGTCAAACCTTTTGGATGCATGCCTTCTTCTGCAGTATCAGACGGGATACAATCCTTGGTCACAAACCGTTTCCCGGAAGCAAACTTCCTTGCCATAGAAACATCTGGAGAAGGTGCTGCAAACTTCTATTCACGTGTACAAATGGCACTGTTTAAAGCAAAACAATTGGCAAAAGAAGAATTTGAAGCATTAACACTACCTGAAAAAATACCTGAAAAGATCCATAATTATCTCTATCAACCCCACAATGAAAAAGCAGGTACCTCCGCACAGCTCATAGCAAGTTTGTAAACTTATGCCTGCGCTATAAGCATCTTTTTCATCTCTTCAGCACTTAAGGGTTTACTATAATAATACCCTTGCACATTATGACATCCATTTGCAAATAAAAAGTCTCTTTGTGCTTTGTTTTCTACTCCCTCTGCTATCAAATTCAAACGAAGACTCTCGGAGAGTGCGATCATCGTATTGACAATAGCAACAGCATCCTCATTATTAGGGATATCCGCTATAAAGGATTTATCGATTTTCAATTTATCAATAGGCAGTCGTTTCAAATGCGATAGAGAGGAGTACCCTGTACCAAAATCATCAATAGCAATAGAGATACCTAATTCATGTAATCTCTTCAAGATCGATATCACTTCATCTGGTTTTTTCATGACTTCTGTTTCTGTAATTTCAAGTTCAAGCCACTGTGCCTGAAAATCACATGCTCGCAAGTTCTCTTCTATTTTATGTTGCAGATCTGGATATTCCAACTGCTTCATGCTGGTATTTAATGCCAAAACCCCCGGATTTAAACCTTGATTATACCACTGACAGACTTCTTTCATCGCTGTGCGCATCACCCATAGATCCAAATCTATGATAAGTCCTGTTTTTTCTACCATAGGAAGAAATATATCTGGAGACAATATTCCAACAGTAGGATGATTCCATCGTACTAAAGCTTCAAGACCTATGACCTTTTCACTTTGTATATTGATTTGTGGCTGATAATAAACTTCAAAGTGCTCATTTTTGATCCCTTCTCGCAGATCTTTTTCCATCATCACATGTTCGTAAGCTATATCTGTCATTTCCGTGCTATAAAACTGAAAATTATTCCCCCCTTCCTCCTTTGCTTTATACATGGCTGTATCTGCATATTTTAAAAGATTATCTGCACTTACTGCATCTAGAGGATAACGGCTGATACCAATACTTACTGACGTATACAATGTATGATTTTTTATGGAAATAGGCTCATCTACAATCTGAAGGATACGTCTGGCTTCTACTAAAATATCTTTATCATCATTGATATCTTTCATCATCACCAAAAATTCATCTCCTCCCAAACGGGCAACCATGTCTTCTTTACGGATAGACCTTTTTAAGCGTTCTCCTATAATATGAATGACCTTATCCCCCACATCATGCCCCAATGAGTCATTGATCCTCTTAAATCCATCCAGGTCAAGAAACATTAGTACTAATTTTTTTTTGTGTTTAGTCGCTTCCTTAAGACCTATTTTGAGCTCTTTCATTGAAAGTACTCGATTGGGTAACCCGGTAAGTGCATCGTGATTGGCTTGATAATAAAGTATATTTTTTTGACGGGCCAGTTCAAGTTCCATCTCTTTTCTCTGCGTAATATCTCTACACACAAGATAAATAATATCTCTGCCATTAAGTACTGTACTTGTCAGTATAATATCGGTCCAAAATGTTTCACCATTCTGCCTTTTCAACAACAATTCAAATTCATTATTTCCACTCTTAAGTACTGTTTTTTTCATCTTCTTTAATTTAGTAAAAGAGTGTGATCCATCTGGTTGTCGTTTAGGAAAGATCTGTAATGGCGTAGCATTCAAAAAACTCTCTTTATTTGTATATCCAAAAATATCCAGTATTTTTTGATTACACTCAATAAAGCTGTCATTTTCTACCAGCACAATCCCATCTGGAGATTTTTCAAAAAGTATTTCAAATGTACTTTGTGCCTGTTTTAAAGCTTCCTGCTCCATTACTTCATGACTTGTTGTATTAACAAGATGGATCAACGCATTAGTGGAGGTCGTTTTTAATTTTCTCTCTTTAGCCAATAGACCCATATTGGGTTTAGGTAGGTTATCACTTTCGCTAAGTGAAACTATGGTCATAGATTGATTGAGTAACACTTTTTTACCCGAAGTGAAAAATTCTCCATAGGTAAAAAACCCTGCTGTGGGTGCTACACTTTGTAGAGGCAGTATTTCCATATCTATCAAGTCAGACATAAAATTCCTTCGTGACACACAAGAGTAGACAAAAATGGCTTCAGAAGGTTTCTCCTTCACATGACTCAAAATATCATCAGAATATTTTAATATCTCTATGGGGTCACCATAACCAAACTTTACTTTATCTCCTACTTTTAAATTACCTGCAAATCCTAGAGAACCATCATCATATTTAGACAATACCGCACGTGCGACCATGACCCCGTTACGTATACTTATCAAAGGAAACTCAATACCGGTCGCAGGTAAACCTTCTGCCATCTCTTTGCCCAGGTAATGAATATATGTATCGACTGCAGTTCTGTTATCTATCGTATACACACGATTGTTTTTTACTTTTGTGATCGTAAGTTCTTTTCCAATGCGATGCCAATTCATACTATAATCATTGTACACATTTAAATGGGTACTGTTCAATGCCACAGCTACAGCACCATAAGGCACAATACCCTCCTTGGTAAATACATAGGTTTGGACAAATATCCCATTATCTCCTGCAAGACCACCTGCAACCATTATTTCAGAATTCACAGAATGTATGCCGTCTAAAAAGGCATCTCCATTGGTATGAAGACCATCTGCAAAAGCAATAATGAGCTTTGTATCTTTTTTGATCAGGGCTTTAGCCAAAAGCTTTCCAGAAAAGAATCCATCCTGCTGATGTGTCTCCATATGGGTTTGCAGTGTTGTATTTTCAAACTGTGTAAAACTCAAAACAGTTTGATGTGTTGAGACCTTACCATTCATAATTTCACCATCGGTAGTACTGCCAATAATAACAGCCTCAGGCAGCACATGCGTAAGAGTATCGAGTAGTTCTTCTATAAATATTTTATCATTTTTAGCAGTAAAAACCTGAATCAGAAGGGAAGGAGAATTATTGATATCATTTGATTGAATAAAAGAGTGCAATGCTACCGCATCTGAATAATACGTATTTATACTCTTCATCGAACCATCCTTGTCTTTGTATATTTTTTTATTATATACTAAAAAAGGTTATACTAGATTTCCCTGACGTATAAAGGTTTGTATTATCCCTCTCTATTGACAAAATAACCCAAAAGTGTTATTATCCGACTATCTTTACAAAATATGGGGATGACTTGGTTTCGACTGGAGTAGTCGGGGCTATGTGCATGTCGGACTGAGCAATTCCGTTACGCGGCTCACACGCATTTAAACGCAAACAACACAGATTACCGTCCAGCTTACGCAG
>QMKT01000040.1 GCA_003646505.1 Campylobacterota bacterium | reverse complement strand
TAATATAAACGACATAGGTACACCAGCTGCGAGACTGGAGAGGGACTTGCATTTGCCAGTTGCACTTATAGTCATCCCTCTTTTTGCACTGGCAAATGCTGGGATAGCCATAGACTTTAGCTCTATAGGTACAACCATCATGACACCTGTCTCGATGGGTATCATCGCTGGTCTTATACTAGGTAAAGTACTGGGTATCTTCGGTGTATCATGGTTGGCGATCAAGTTAAAAATAGCAACACTTCCCAAAGGAAGTACTATGAGCCAGATCTTTGGTGTTGCATTTTTGGGAGGTATTGGTTTTACTATGTCTATTTTTGTAGCAGACTTGGCATTCATGGGCAGTCCTGAGCTTATATTTCAAGCTAAAGTAGGGATTTTAGCAGCATCACTTTTTGCAGGATTATTTGGGTATTTCTGGCTTAGATTTATGGCGAAATCGAGTTAAGTTATTAAAGGGTAGGGTGTAATATATTACACCCTATGGCTAACGTATGTATTTATTGGGTTCAGATAAAAATGCAAAAGTTAATGTGTCTATTTTATTGATGAGTTTTTTCTTGACGGTCAGTTTTTTGCTATAGAAGAGAGATAAAAGACCACTGTTATTTATACCTAAGATAAATGAGTAATCACCAAATCTATATCGTTTTAAGTCTTTTGGGTCAGGACTTTCATCAAGACCTTTAATCTTAAAGTGAATACCATTTGGAAAGTCATAAGGGTAGATGTTGTCATCTTCTTTTATATGAGTTTTTCCTGCATCAGACGTGACTTGAAGTATAAGTTTATTATCTAGTTCATGTGTTCTAATATTATATGGGCCAAAGTTTATTTTCATTTTTATCCTTTTTTATATTATATAGTAAGTATAGTATATTAATTAGGTTAATAACTAGAAATAAAGCAAAAAATAAAAATATTTAGTTTTTATAACAGCTTCTTAGTTTTTCAAGTGTTGGTTTATAAATAAAATATGACAATATGACATCTTTTTATCCATTTGAAACACAATAAGTTATTATATTTTTAATGACTCTAGATAGGAAAATATATGACATACACAATTCTTGACAATTCGTATCTTTTAGGATACACTAGTGATGTATAAAGTTAAGAAAAGTACACATTTTGGTAAGTGGTTGGATTCTCTTAAAGACTTGAGAGGGAAGATTGCCATTGCTAGGCGTATAGAAAGAATGGGTAATGGTAACTTCGGTGATATGAAATCTGTAGGTGATGGTATTTCTGAACTTAGAATAACAGTGGGGCCTGCATATAGAGTGTATTTTACAAAATTTGATGATAGATTGATAGTCTTACTCGTAGGTGGAGATAAATCAACACAATCAAAAGACATTAAGAAAGCAAAAATGCTACTAGAGGAGATAAAAGATGAAAGCTAATACATTGACCGATTTTGACATCTCTGACTATCTTGATAGTAAAGAAGCTATAAGTGAGTATCTATCGCAAGTTCTTGCAGATGGCGATACTGATGAACTTTTAACGGCATTAGGGCATATAGCAAGAGCTAAAGGTATGACGGAGATAGCAAAAAAGACTGGTCTAGGTAGAGAGAGTCTATACAAAACGTTTCAGTTAGGTACTAAGCCTAAATTTGAGACTATTGTGAAAGTGTTGGATGCGTTTGGGGTTAGATTGAAAGCTGTGTAGTATTACATCCACTTCTTAGTTTTACTAGTAGCCTTTGCTTCCAATGGATCATCAGGCCAGTAATGTCTTTTATATTTCCCACGTAACTCTTTTTTCACTTCATCATAAGTATTTGCCCAAAAACTTTCCAAGTCTTGTGTCATTTGCATGGGACGTGAGGCGGGGGAGAGTAGATGGATCATGAGTTTTATTTTGCCATTTAGGAGTGTGGGGGTGGATTTTGTCCCGAACATTTCTTGGAGGCGTACTGCCAAGATGGGTTGCTCCGGATTGCTGTAATCTATGGCTATGTTAGAACCCGAAGCCACTTTGAGTTTGTTGGGGGCTTGTGTATCTAGTCTTTGTGTTTGTTCGAAGCTTAGGAGTCCTAGGAGTATGTTGTTTAGGTCTAGTCCTTTACATGCTTTTAGTGAATTGATGTTTGAGAGGTAGGGTGCTAACCATGTGTTCATATTTTCCAATAAATATTCATCTGAAAAGTCAGGAAGATCTAAGCCGTGGTGCTTGGCGAAATTTACACGCTGTTTTAATGCTAAAGCTTCTTTACTCCAATGAAGTGCACCCAGTCCCAGCTCTTCCAGTTCCTCCATAAGCACTTCTACTACTTTGTCAGGAGAGGGGCTTTTTATGGCTATGCTTTTGAGTATGATAGCACCCAGCTTACTAACTTTACGTGCTTCTACACGTTCTAGATCTTCATTCCATGTGACATCTTCATGTACCTGTAGTTGTTCTTCCAAATGTTCTTCTATCTGCGCATGTGAGATGGCTATGGCTTTGTAGATGGTAGCATTGGTATTTTTAGCATCAAGATCAGCGATGACAAGGAAACCTGTGTTAAAAAGCTCATCTTGCTGGTGTAATACTGCACCTTTTGCATTGGCCAGTAGGTAGGTGGAACTTTTGTCATTACGTAGTTTGGCAATGCGGTCTGGGTAGGCAAAGGCCAGGAGTATGCCTAATAGCTCTAGATCTATACTGGCATTTTGCTGCGGCTCTATACGTTTGGCATTTTTAAGTAGGTAGTGACATTGTGCGACGTTGATGTATTGGGTGTTGATGCTATTTTGTGTACGTACATCATGCAGAACAGATACTCGTTCACGTAAGTCAGAAGAACCGAAGGCATTATGGTAGATGTCTTTTTCAGTGATGAGTACTGCTAAGAGCGAAGCTTCATAGCTAAGGTTAAGCTCTTTGGCTTTGAGCATCATGTGCGCCAGGCGTGGGTGCATGGAATACTTTGCCATAGCTTTACCATGTATGGTGATGGTACCATCTTTACTGAGTGCACCTAAGTCTTGCAAGAGTGTCTTGGCGTGGTGTATGGAAGTGGAGGGTGGTAAATCCATCCATGACATTTGGTGTATGTCATTATTGCCCCATAGGGCTAGTTCGAGCATGAGTTGACTGAGGTCTGCTGAGAGTATCTCGGGAGTGTCATGCTTTAGTAGTATCTTAGACTTATGCCAAAGGTGGTAAGCCTTACCTGCAGATGTACGTCCAGCACGTCCTGCTCTTTGTGTGGCTGAGTCTTGGGAGATGAAGGTTCTCTCCAAGCGGTTCATGCCAGAAAATGGGCTGAACACAGAGATATTTTGAAGACCAGAATCTACGACCATCTTGATACCTTCTATGGTGAGTGAAGTTTGGGCGATGTTTGTAGAAAGTACGACTTTTCGTTTTCCCGGAGGAGGAGCTTTTATGGCTCTGTCTTGAGCCTCTTTACTTAAGTTTCCGTAAAGTGTAGAGATGTAGACATCTTTTAGTTTTTCATCAAGGAGTAGCTTTTCAACAGCTTTTATCTCTCTTGTCCCGGGGAGAAAAACAAGAATATTCCCTTCTTCTTCCATGAGTAGTTTATGTAGACGTCTATGTACATAGAAGGGAAGTTCTTTTTTACTGGGATGTGTGGTAGTGGGATCTAGGTAGTAACGTTCCACTGGGTAGGCACGCCCTTCACTTTGCACGATGGGAGCATCTAACATCTCTGAAATGGCAGTCGTGTTAAGTGTTGCCGACATAATGAGAATTTTCAGATCTTCACGTAGGACAGCCTGAGACTCTAAGGCTAAAGCTAAAGACAGATCCGCATGCAGGGAACGTTCGTGGTATTCATCGAAGATGATGAGTGCCACATCTTCAAGAGACGGATCAGCCTGCAGCTTACGTGTGAGTATCCCCTCTGTAACGATGAGTATTTTGGTAGCTTTACTCTGCACAGAGTCCATCTTGACCTGATACCCTATACGTTCACCCACGTTTTCACCCAACATTTCAGCCATACGCGCCGCAGAGGATCGTACTGCCAAACGACGGGGTTCGAGCATGATGATCTTTTTCCCTTCAAGCCATGGTTCATCAAGAAGTGCAAGGGGTAAAGCTGTCGTTTTCCCTGCTCCAGGAGGTGCCTGAAGTACTAAACGCTGTTGATGTAGAAGTTTCTCTTGGACTTCAGGTATGACTTGGGTAATGGGTAGGGTTTGCATATTAGGTACGGTTTAAAGTGTTTCTGCTCTTAAATGATTTTCTAGACCTTTAACTCTTTGTTGTGTGATAGATGCTTTTTCACTGTTGTATAAAAGGGGATACATACTGCCAAAACACATACGCATGTCTTCAGATTCACAGGTAAAGATCAGATCTAATTCGGCATCACGAAACTTTATCCAAAGACGTTGGGAAGTTTTTAAATTTTTGAGATACGCTTTGTCACTTTTATTTTTAGCTCTAAGTGCTTTATAGACTTTATTGAGTTCTTTGTCTGCTTTTTTAAAATCTTCATAAGCACAGAGATTCATTTCTCTTTGGTTCCCATCTTCTTTACATTGGATTGCATTTGCGTAGAGTGTAGTGCCTAAAAGTAGTATAAGTGAAAGTAGTGTTTTATTCATAGGGATCCTTTGGGTGTATTTTATCTTAATAAATGTCCGTATACTATAAAAATAGTATAATCCCAAAATAATGATAAGGGATAATATGATGACAATATACGGTATAAAAACATGTTCGACTGTAGGAAAAGCAAGAAAGTTTATGAAAGACAATGGTATAGACTTTGATTTTGTGGACTATAAAATTGAGTCTGTAGGTGAAGAGAAGATACGTGAGTGGCTCAAACAAGTAGATATAAACATACTTTTTAACAACAAAGGTAAAAAATACAGAGATCTAAAACTAAAAGAACTTAACCTTGATGATGAGGGAAAGATCGTATGGATGGCAAAAGAAAACTACTTACTGAAACGACCAGTCATTGAGTATGGTGAGGGTAAAGTACATGTTGCTTATGATGAAGAAATCTATAAAAAGATATTTTTATAATGATTAATCCACGCATAGAAAAGTTAGTAAAAAGTAGTAAATTCCAAAACTTCATTATGGGACTGATCATCTTAAATGGTATTACAATGGGGTTTGAGACTTCTAAGTCTTTGGCGTTAGAATATGGTACTTTTTTTACACTCTTTAACACCTTTGTTGTGACAGTATTTACCATAGAGATCCTCTTGCGTATTTCTGTGTATAAAACATCATTTTTTAAAGACCCTTGGTCTATTTTTGATTTTATCATTGTGGCTATCTCTTTGGTACCTGCCAGTGCAGGGTTTGAGATATTTAGAGTATTACGTGTATTGCGACTGTTTAGACTCATTACCGTGGTACCACAGATGAAAAAGATCATTATGGCACTGCTTAGCGTTATACCGGGTATTGGTTCTATCGCTGCATTGTTGACGCTCTTTTTTTATATTTTTGCGATCATGTCTACACAGCTCTTTGGAGAGAGGTTTCCTGAATGGTTTGGTACTTTAGGTGAGTCTTTCTATACACTCTTTCAAATCATGACGTTGGAGTCTTGGTCTATGGGTATCGTTCGTCCTATTATGGAAGTGTATCCTTTGGCTTGGGTATTTTTTATGCCATTTATCTTTTTGTCGACTTTTATTATTATCAACCTTATTATTGCTATTGTGGTAGATGCGATGAATGAGATGAATACAAATGAGGAAGAAGTTATCGTTCACGAGATCCAAAGTAACAAGGTTAACATGCAAGAAGAGATCCAGAACTTACGCAATGACATCCACGAACTTAAAATACTACTTAAAGAAAAGTAGGAAGAGAAGATAAATTATGAAACAGATCATACTCATACGCCATGCCAAAGTGGATATAGACAATACTCAGAAGATAATCGCTGCATCAATGAAGAACTGGGTAAAAGCGTATGATATAGCAGAGTTATGCAGTGAGAGTAAACCTACACAAAAGACCATAGATGTAGTGAAAAGAACAGATGTTGTAGTGACAAGTGCTCTCAAACGTGCCATAGACTCTGCAAAGGTCTTAGGTACAGATATTTATGAAAGTAATGCACTATTTAATGAAGCCTCTATCCCTGATGTGCACATGGCATTTTTAAAGTTCAAACCAAAAACATGGCTGATGATACTCAGAGTATTGTTACTCTTTGGATTGGGTAAAAAAGATGCTTCGCTCAAAGCCTCAAAACTACAGGCCAAAGAGGCAGTCAAAAGACTGCTTGCATTAGTAGATACACATGAGAGTGTTGTACTTGTAGGGCATGGCGGTATGAACTGGCTTATACGAAAAGTGTTAATGAAAGAGGGTTGGAGTTTGGAACCTAATGCATCCAATAAAAACTGGGGTATGACAGTACTTACTTTATCAGGAACTTGAGTTCGAGATATGGCAATTCGATGCTACTCTCTATCACTTCTTTTGCCATATCCACAGCTTTTACTCCCGGACCAAACAATGAGAATAAATACAACATCAATTCCTTAAAGATTATAATAATCTAAAGTTATGTTAATTATAATCTTTAATATTCTTTTAAGCTTTTCCAGCTACACTGACATTATCTAGACAAATAGATATTATAAGGATAACAAATGAAAAAAATAATAATTGCAGCTTTAGTATCAACTTTAGCATTAACAAACGTACAAGCAGAAGAAACAAATACAGAAATATGTAAGACATATATAAATGAAGCTAAAAGCTTTCAAGAAACAATGGAAGCAAATAAAATAGATGAAGCAACATTTGCTTTTTACAAAGATAATGTTGTTTCAAATTGTGGGAACATTGTAAGTAAAGAATCTTACAAAAAAGATTTTTTTGCTCAATCACTCATGAAAAAAGACACAGCAACAGTAAATAATTGTAAAACAGCCATAGTAATGGCTCATACATATGCTAAAAATGACAATAAGTCACCTTTTATAGCAAATGCACATAAAATTAATGTGACAGATAACTGTGGGACATTAGTCTCTAAAAAAACACCGGCATTTTGTTTTTTCGATGTAGTTGATAATTCAAAAGAAGACTTAAAAGGTCGTTGTATCGCTTCTATAGAGAAAGCACATGCTACAACAGATGCGGCAGCACTTAAATCTATTAAGAGTGATGTTGTTGCAAACTGTGGTAGACTTCAGGCAAGAATCTAGGCTTACTTGACACACATACTTTACACCTCTCTTGAGGTGTAAAACTTTAAAATCTTTCTATACTCCCCCTTTTTTTTCCACTAAACTCCACTTTGTTTGCATCTTTTACTTTTTATATTTATGATATCAATTTTTTCTTAGATTAATATCTTGATTAAAAACAATCTTTTTTTAATCATAGTGGTTATAATAAATACGGAGTGATATTATAACCCTATTGCATAATTTGGAATAAAAAAGGAATACAAATGCGTAAACCCTACTTGGAAACACAACCTGATGAAAATGGATATTTTGGAAAGTTTGGTGGTGCTTTTCTTCCCCCTATGTTGGAAGAACCATTTGCCCAGATACAAAAAGAGTACCAAAAACTTAAAAATGATCCAGCGTTTATAGAAGAATTAAAATATGTTCGTAAACATTATCAGGGACGGCCAACACCTATCTCTTTTGCTAAAAACCTTACAGAACATTGTGGTGGGGCTAAGATATATTTGAAGAGAGAAGACCTCAATCATTCTGGTGCACATAAATTAAATCATTGTATGGCAGAAGTTATGTTGGCTAAACATTTAGGAAAGAAAAAGGTGATCGCTGAGACAGGGGCAGGTCAACATGGTGTGGCTTTGGCAACTGCTGCTGCATACTTTGGTTTAGAATGTGAGATACATATGGGAGAGGTAGATATAGCAAAAGAACATCCAAATGTCGTACGTATGAAGATCTTAGGTGCGAAGGTTGTTCCTGCAACACATGGTTTAAAAACACTCAAAGAAGCAGTAGACAGTGCGTTTGGTGAGTATATGGAAACGTATGAAGAGTCACTGTTCTGTATAGGTTCTGTTGTTGGTCCACACCCCTTTCCTATGATGATAAGAGATTTTCAGTCTGTAGTAGGTCATGAGTCAAAAGAGCAGTTTTTTGAACGTGAAAGTAAACTCCCTGACCATGTAATAGCATGTGTAGGTGGAGGAAGTAATGCTATGGGAATTTTTGCAGGTTTTATAGATGATGATGTAGAGCTTATAGGTGTTGAACCTATGGGTAAAGGTGAAAAGTTGGGAGAGCATGCAGCTAGTCTGACCTATGGAGAAGAAGGTGTCATGCATGGGTTTAACTCTATCATGTTAAAAGATGCAGAGGGAGAACCGGCACCTGTTTATTCTATCGGGTCGGGGATAGACTACCCCTCAGTAGGACCAGAGCATGCTTACTTAAGTAGCATTGGGCGTACAAAAGTAGGGCTTTGTAACGATGAAGAATCAGTAGATGCTTTTTATAAACTTTCACAACTAGAAGGAATCATCCCTGCATTAGAATCTGCTCATGCAGTAGCATATGCAATGAAGCTAGCAAAAACACTCCCATCAGATAAAACTATTTTGATCAATCTAAGTGGTCGTGGAGATAAAGATATAGATTTTGTGGTAGATAATTATGATGTGCCTGATGCTAAGTTTTAGGAAGTGATTGCAAAGTACTTTTGACTTAAAATGTTAGCATAGAGAACTATAAATTGAATATGAACGCACTTAGATATTTGTGTGTATGGGCTATAATACTCCTATGAAACAAAACACAGCACTAGACATACTAAAATCAGGCAAAAATGTATTTATAACAGGTTCGGCAGGTACAGGTAAGACTTACTTACTTAGCCTCTATACTCAGTATTTAAAAGAGCGTAGGGTTTATCCGACTATTGTTGCACCTACCGGTATAGCAGCATCACATTTGGGTGGGCAGACGATACATTCGTTTTTTGCATTGGGCATACGTGATAGTATAGATGAGGGGTATGTAGAATTTTTGTTAGACAAAAAGTACCTCAAAACGCGTTTTTCCAAACTCAAACTTCTCATTATCGATGAGGTCTCTATGATCTCACCGGAGATCTTTTCTTCTATGGATCTCATATTACGTGGTTTTAAAGGCACAGATGCGCCTTTTGGTGGGGTACAGGTAGTCATATCTGGAGATTTCTTTCAGTTACCTCCTGTCTCAAAAGTACCTAAAGAGAAGCGTTTCGCATGGCAGTCTCCTGTATGGAAAGCATTGGACTTACACACCTGTTACTTGCAAGAGAAGTTTAGACAAGATGACGAAAGACTCATCGGTATACTCGATGACATACGTTCAGGTGAAATCTCGTCTACCTCGGAAGAGTTACTGGCAAGCAGGCATGAAAAAGAACTGAGTATCACCACCCCTACCAAACTTTATACGCACAATATAGATGTAGACCGCATCAATAAAGACGAACTGGATAAGCTTGAGGGTGAGCCTAAACTTTTTGTATGTGACCATAAAGGAAGTGAGAAGAACATAGAGAAGATATTTAAATCTTCTCTGGTCTTAGAAGAGTTGGCGCTTAAAAAGGATGCCATGGTCATCTTCATAAAGAACAACACGGAAGAGGGTTATGTAAACGGTACAACGGGCAGAGTACAAAGCTTTAGCCCCATAGATAACATGCCTATAGTCATAACCACAGATGGTAAAAAGATAAAGCTAGACTTAGAAGACTGGTCACTTGAAAATGACAGTGGGAAGGTGACGGCAACTGTCTCACAAGTACCTTTGCGTTTGGCATGGGCTATTACTATTCATAAGTCACAGGGGATGACATTGGATGCTGCTGAGATGGACTTAAGTAAGACCTTTGAGAGTGGGCAGGGTTATGTGGCACTCTCACGTATTAAAAATATAGAAGGGTTGCGTTTGATGGGTTTAAACCCTATGGCTTTGCGAGTAGACCCTCTCATTTTACATATAGATGATCGCATTAAACAGGCATCGAAAAAAGCGGCGGAGAGTATAGAAGCATTGACAAAAGAGAGCTTGGAAAATCTTTTTGAAAGTCATATCTCAAATCTTGGCGGCATAGTAAGTAAAGAGAAGATAGACGAAGAGATACAGAACATCAAAGAGGGAAAACCCTCACACTCTGCCTATGTCACACCTACGTATACAAAGACAAAAAACCTCATAGAAAAGTCAGATACACTTGTTAAACTAGCCATTAACAGAGGCTTAGGTAAAAGTACCATTGTGCAGCATCTGGCGCGTATCAAAGAAGAAGACCCCAAAATAGATATTAATAAATATAAACCAAAGGATGAACTCCTTGGAAGGGTAGATGATGCAGTATTGAAGCTAAAAACCAAGAACTTAAAAGAGAACTTTTCTGAAGATGGAAAATTACGTCTCAAGCCTGTGTATGAGGCTTTAAACGGCGAGGTAAGTTATGATGACTTACGTACGTGTATGTTGTTTATAGTATGAAATATTAAACTGTATTAGGATATAGATGTTAGTATAATAATGCACTTTACAAGGAACTAATTCTTAGGTAGATATGTAAGCAATGTATGATGAGTATATTACGATATAAGGTCTGTAAATAAGTGATATAGTAGAATATTAAGCTATATAAATGTATTATAAATTTTTATATATAAAACACCAAAGGGTTAGCCTTGCAAACAAAAAATAATGAAGAACTTATACTTGAAAACAGTGAGCTCAAACATCTGATAAATCAATTCAAAAATCTTTTGGATTCAATTCCTGATCCAGTATTTATGAAAGATGAAAACCTTAGATGGATCTATGGAAACCCTGTGATCCTAAACTTATACAGTATAGACAAAGGTAACTATATCGGTAAAACAGAAGATCAATTGTTACCTGAAGAGTTTGCAGAGTCTTGTATGGAAAGTGATAGGCAAGCCGTAGCTAAAAGAAGCATAAGCAAGTCAGAAGAGTGTGCACGAGATGAGAAGGATCAATTGCATTATTATGAAGTGTTTAAAGTGCCATCTTATGATAAAGATACAGGAAAATTTTCCGGTCTTATTGGCGTAGGCCGTGATATTACCGTACGTAAAGAAGTACAGCAAGCTTTAGAAAAAGAAAATACAAAGCGTAAAGAGCATGAAAATCAATTGGATAAATTGACGCAGACTCTTGAGTTAAAGGTAAAAGAAAGAACGATCGAACTTGAAAAAGAAAAAACAAAAGCATTGGAACTTTCTTATCGAGATGTTTTGACACAAATTAATAATCGTCGTGCGTACTATGAGCAAAGTGAAAGCGTGAATAAGGATGCACAAAATAGTATCTATAGCTATTCGATTATCATTTTAGATATTGATTATTTTAAATCTATCAATGATACTTATGGACACGCTATTGGAGATAAGGTATTGAAAACTATAGCCAATATACTTTCTGGTCATTTAAGAACTAAAGATATAGAAGGTCGCATTGGAGGGGAAGAATTTGCCATAACACTGGTAGATACAACTTTGGATGAAGCAGTAACTATAGCAAATGAATTACGTATTAAAATTTCAAATATTTCTTTTGAAGAATATAAAAATCTTAGTGTTACTGCAAGTTTTGGTGTTACTCAATATAGCAAAGATTCTAATTCCTTTGAAGATGTGTTATCTGTAGCTGATGCCGCTTTGTATGAGGCAAAAACATCTGGCAGAAATAATGTTTGTTCAAAAAAATCTGTCTAAATAGAATAAGAGGTTTAAAATTAAAGTAGCATATGGAGAAAAAGTAGATATATGACTTTCTCAAAACAAATACTAGACTTTTACTTCTCTCTCCCTAAAGATACTCCTTTACCAAACGGAGTAAACACCATCTATCCTTTTGATAATACAGAAACACGCAGAGTCATGCAAACTTTTTTTGACAAATATTATGATGATGTGCGACCTCGTACCTACTTAGTAGGCATCAACCCTGGCAGACTGGGATCTGGTATAACGGGCATAGGGTTTGCAGATGCATACCACTTGGAGAACTACTGTGATATACCTAACAGCTTTGATAAACGTGTAGAAATATCTGCAGCGTTTATGTTTGAAGTCATAGAAGCGTATGGTGGGGTGGAGAAGTTTTATAAAGACTTTTTCTTT
>QMKT01000039.1 GCA_003646505.1 Campylobacterota bacterium | reverse complement strand
GATGAGACCCCTATACCCATTGAAAACACGACTGAATTTGTTTCCACATCTCAGGACAATTCAGTCTGGGGAAAAAGTGCTAAAGCCAAGGGACAAACAAAATCACACGATGTCAATACATCACCTTCTACTGAAATACCTGAGCCCATGACCGGAACAGATACTTTTATGCTTCTCAACACAAAAAGTAAAAGTCATAAAGTCACACTTACCAATGATCAAATCATTTTTCAGCACAATAACAAAGACATTGTTTTGATCAACCTTTTTGCAACATGGTGTCCTCCTTGTATAGGGGAACTTTCCTACTTGAACACCCTTCAAAAAAAGTACAGTAATGACCTTTTGCTTGTAGGCGTCCTAACGTATGACTACATTGATATTCCATCTTTGGAAAGCTTTATCGCAAAACATGAAATCAATTATTTTATCTCAAATTCTCCACATAACAATGCCTTTGGCGGGCGCCTGGCAACGACCTTAAATTTACCTCAAAACTTTTCTATACCACTTATGGTAATGTATGTCGATGGAAAATATTTTACACATTATGAAGGTGCTGTCCCGGTTGAAATGATAGAATACGATATAAAACAAGCACAAAAACAGTTAAAATTAAAATCTAACAAAAACTAAGGCTATACAAAATGTTCAATTTATTTAAAAAAGTATTGGGAAAGACCAGTGATGCCATCAAAGATGTTGCACCTATTAAACGAAAGATCATACCCAAAGAGGAATTTGAAGATATTTTACTCGAAGCAGATGTGCATTATGACCTTGTCGAAAGGCTTTTAGAATCATTGCCTGAAAAGATCAATAAAATACAGGCCTTTAACTCACTTATTTCCGTATTTCAATATAAAGCTGACTTCAAAGAGAGTGATGCCAAACCTTTTGTAGAGATGATTATCGGTGTCAATGGTGCGGGGAAGACCACCACAATTTCAAAACTGGCTTATAGGTATCAACAAGAGGGGAAAAAAGTCATACTTGGCGCAGGTGATACCTTTCGGGCTGCAGCCATAGAACAACTTACAAGATGGGCAGATAAACTGAACATTCCTATCATTGCAACGCAACAGGGGCATGATCCTTCAGCAGTTGTTTTTGATACTATAGCTTCAGCCAAAGCAAAAGGTTTTGACAATATTATCATCGATACAGCAGGAAGACTGCATACCCAGACCAACCTCTCTGAAGAATTAAAGAAGATGATCCGTATTGCCCAAAAAGCTTTAGACGAAGCTCCTCACCGTAAAATGCTTGTTCTTGATGGTACCCAAGGTTCTTCATCTATCAACCAGGCCAAAGCATTTAACGATATGATTGGAATTGATGGTATAATCATTACCAAGCTTGACGGTACTGCCAAAGGTGGTTCTGTTCTGAGCATAGCAGATGAATTGAAAATGCCTATCTTTTACATAGGTACAGGGGAACAGCCAAAAGATCTTATAAAGTTCAAGGCCAATGAATATATCAATACTATTTTAGACGAAATTTTTATTTAGAAAGGTTTTTATGCATACATATATACGCATCTTTCTCAATCTTCTTCTCCCTCTTACCCTGCTTTTTACTGCTATTTCTGTTGGCTATTTTACTTTGGATTACAGTTTCTATAAAGCTTTTAACTTAAGTATACTCTCTGGAGTGCTTGCGGGGGTAAGCATATCTTCGATCATGGCTTTTGTCCTTCTCATGTTAAGAAAATTGCCAAAACGTGAAAAAGTACAAAAAACTGAAAAAACTGAAAAGACTGAAAAAACTAAAACACCCGCTCCTATAGAAACAGAAGCTGCCCCCATACCTAAAGTAGCTAAAATCAAAAGAACTCCCAGAAAAGGAAAGCCTTTCACCAAAGAGATCAAGTGTATGTTACTGATGGACAAAGAACTGACCTTTGACGTGATACTCAATGCACTCAAAAAAGAAAATGGGTGTAGTCTATCAAAGGGTGATCCCAAAAAAGGGACTATGACCATTCAGACAAAAGAAGACAACATACATGCCACGATCACTTCACTGACCCAACACACATCCCAGATCATTTTACTGACTGGATATAACGCCAAGTATATTAAACGTCTCATCTCTCTCATTAAAGAAAAAGAACACTCATTTTTACAATACTAAATGCAGAGATCCTCTAAATAGCTAGTCTTTATCTTTCTAAAGAAAACATAGCCCTATAGGCTATCTCAAGATTTGTCTTGTCCTTATAATCAATGATATCTCCTACTACAAGAGTCACTTCCTGTTCCAGTTTAGCATCTTCCAAAGCATTTTTCAACGCTTTGTTAGCATCTGACTTGATATACAGAGGTAAGATAGGCAATCTGTTTTTCAGAGCGATAATACGAGAGCCTTCTTTGAATGCTGTTAAGGGTTTGTCTGTTTTATTTCGTGTCCCTTCGGGGAAAATAAAGATAGATTCACCACGCTTCACTGCTTCTTTGATATCTGAAAAAAAACCACTCATCTGACTTTTCTCTCTGTCAAGTAAAATGGACCCGGCATTACGCACAAACAGTCCAAAGAAAAATGAATTATAAAGTTCTTTTTTAGAGATCCATGGACCAAATATTTCAGTATTTTCAAGAGCAACCTCTACGATAGGAGGATCGATAATACTATTATGATTGATAACAACAAGAAACTTTCCTTGGGTTGGCAGTTTTTCACTATTCTCAATCTTCACAGTTATCTTCAGGGTATCAAGCTGTGCTTTAGAATAACCAAGTCTTAATCTCTTTATTTCTATTGGATCTTTTATATTTCTCAGTCTAAAACCAAAACTATTTGTTAAATAAAGACCGTAAATAGCCTGTTTAATTGCATTAAATGTCACACTATATCCTTCAGTTGTATAAGGTTCAGATTATAACAAAAAGAGTTAAAATTATGAATACTTAAAAAATATGTCAATTTGACATATTTTTACATCTCTTGGAAAATATATCCTACAATACCCCATAAGTAAGAGGAGTAATAAGATGGCAAAGAAAAAAACTTTATTTGAATGTCAAGCATGTGGATTTCAATCTCCAAGATGGATGGGTAAATGTACCTCCTGTAATGAATGGGAAAGTATGGTGGAGCTTACTTCAGATCAGATCAAGTTCTTAAAAGATACTTCTTCTGTAAGCAATGCTTCAACTGCTCTTTCGAAAGCAAAACCTATCACACAGATAGAAGAAGACAATATTACACGCTTTACTTCAGGGAGTACAGAACTTGATCTTGTGCTTGGGGGAGGTATCGTTCCTGGATCACTTACTCTGATAGGCGGAAGTCCCGGTGTAGGGAAATCAACACTTTTACTTAAGATCGCAGGAAATCTGGCAAGGGCGGACAAAAAAGTACTTTATGTCTCAGGAGAAGAATCTGCGGGTCAGATCAAACTTCGCGCAAACAGACTTGAAGCAAACCATGACAACCTTTACCTTCTTCCCGAAATAAACCTAAGCTCAGTACTCTCAGAGATAACAAATCAAGCCTATGAACTTATCATCATTGACTCCATTCAAACGCTCTACTCTGAGGAAACCCCCTCAGCCCCTGGTTCAGTCACACAAGTACGTACCATTACATTTGAACTTATGCGTATTGCAAAATCTTTACATATACCTATCTTTATCATTGGGCATATCACCAAAGATGGTTCCATTGCAGGTCCGAGAGTTCTAGAACACATGGTTGATACTGTCTTGTACTTTGAAGGGGATACAAATTCTGACCTGCGTCTTTTAAGAGGTTTTAAAAATCGTTTTGGAGCAACCAATGAGGTAGGTATCTTTGAAATGAACAAAGAAGGACTCAATGATGCCAAAAGTATGGCCGGAAAATTCTTTGACAAAGACAAACTCCAATCAGGCTCAGCACTCACAGTTATCATGGAAGGATCCCGTCCCATCATTATAGAAGTACAAGCCCTTGTATCCGAGTCCTATGGACATGCCAAAAGGTCTTCAACCGGCTTTGACAACAATCGTCTAGGAATGCTTCTAGCACTACTCGAAAAGAAACTTGACCTGCCTCTTGGAACCTATGATGTCTTTATCAATATCGCAGGAGGTATTAAGATCAATGAACCCTCCGCAGATCTCGCTGTTATTGCTGCCATATTAAGTTCTTACAGAAACAGAGAACTCAGTGCAGATTCACTTTTTTTAGGTGAAGTAAGTCTTACAGGTGAAATACGGGAAGTCTCAGGACTCTCCCATCGTCTTAAAGAGATAGAAACGCAGGGCTTTTCCAAAGCCATTATCCCAAATGCGCCTCTTGAAAAAACAGGCATTAAATGTTTTGTGGCCAATGAAGTCTCTAAGGTAGTTGAATGGATGTAACAGAACCCTCTGTATAACTTAGATATACTATCACTATGAAAATAGGTACAGATATTATACAGGTCTCTCGTGTAGAAAAGTCATTGGCAAAATTTGGTGATAAATTTAAACAACGTTTTTTACACCCTGAGGAAATACAGATCGCTCAAAAAACAGAATCGATTGCAGGTTTTTGGGCCGCAAAAGAAGCCATATCCAAGGCACTTGGATGTGGTATCGGATCGGAACTAACCTTTCATGATATTATCATAAGTAAAAATCAGAAAGGTACACCTGTTTTTGCCCTCACAAAAGAAGCACAAAGACAACATAAGATCAAAACATCTTCACTCTCTATAAGCCATGACGGTGGTTTTGCCATCGCTGTTGTAGCAATCACTCTGGAAATGGAATCCTCTTAAAATTTAATCAAAATTGTATTGTAATTCTTAGTAGATTATATTACAATAGAACCCTTGGAATAAAATAACAATCTAAAAAGAAGGCATACGATGAAACAGATAAGCATTTCACTCATAACATTCATTCTCTTAGCAGGATGTGCATCAAATAATCCCCCACCTGTCAAAAAACCGGTTATCGTAAAAGATCAAAATATCAGCAATGTTGCCCCTCCCACTCCAAAACATAAAGGAGAGCTAAAAGTAGTAGAAGATACAAATTACTCTTCCGCATACATGTACCCAGAAGATAGCGTCAAAAAAGAAAAAGTTGTAGCGCCTACCCAAACAGCACCTTTAGTCACTGACACGGGTATGAATAAAGAAGAGTGCATCGCGATGATAAGCCAAGAAAAGTTTGATAAATACACGGAGATGTTTGGAAGTGAAACTGCATCGATCAAACGATGCAATATGATACAAGCAATGAATAGATAACTATCGCCCCAGCAAGGAAATACTACTTTTTAAAATGAATGAGTTTAAATCTATCGCCCATCATAGTGGGTGATATAAGGGTTTTTATCTTATCTGCCTCTCTGGCATAATGTGCTTGAGTGGTCTGCTTGGAAAACTGCTCTAAAATATCTATGACTCCAAAACGTATAAGTGCCCGTGCCTGTGTCTCATAGTCTACCTCTTCAAAACCTTCCGATCCAAATGCTTCACTCACATGTCCAAAGTTCACATCATAGGTGATATCATCTTTTTTAAAAGATTCACCAAGCAACAGATCTTCATCAAAGAGTGGAAAGGTTTCATGTTTTCTGTACACACGTATAGAAAAATCATTACGTACATACTTTTCACCATAGTCAAAGGTCACAAAATCACAGTGCTTGATGCCTGATGCCATCTGTTTTGCAAACGCTTCATAGCCTACTGCTACTTCCCCCTGCGTCAAATGGTGTTTCTTTGCCCACGTAAGCATTTGTTCAGGAGCCTCTTCCCACTCGATGATGTCCTCTTTAACTATAGCAAGCTTTTCATCTTTTAAAAGTTCACAAGGGAAGGCATCAAATATTTCATTGGCTACCACAAATGCATACTCTACCTGCACATCAGAAATGTCATTAAAATGTGTAATTCTGATATCATCACCAAAACGCTCTTGTATGTAGGCAAGTTGCGCTTTGCGTACTTCTGGCTGACGTTCTACGATACCAAACTGTAATGTCTTGACCAATGTTGGATCACAAGTATAAAGCCACTGTATCATGTCACAAAGCAGATAGCCCTGATGTGCTCCTACTTCTATTAGCCAGCCATTTTTATCTGCCCTTTCCTCTTTGAGTAAAGTGTAAAAATGGTTCGCGATACTTGCACCAAAAAAAGAACTAGCACTGACTGCTGTGTAAAAGTCTCCACTTTTACCTATGGCTTTGAATTGTTTATAATACCCTTCTTCTCCATAGAGCCATTCGTTCATATAGTCACTAAAGTACATTTTCCACCCGAACATACAATTTCAATAATTGCACTTGCTTGTCGATCTTAAAGATCTGTTGATCGATCTTCCTTATTTGTAAAGAATTATGCATAATATCAGCATCTAAAGAAGTCTTTTCTCCTACTTCTGCAAGGTTACGTGTAAGACGAAAAAGATTTTTATACACTTTCTCATCTTTTTGTGCCAAAATGATCTTTTTATCTAATATCCCCAAACTGTTATGTATCCAGTCATACTCTTCAGCCACGGTATCTTTTCTGTCCAGTACTTCAACTGCCGCTCTAAGTTTATCTACTTTACTCGATTCTATATCGCTTAATGAATTAATATCGATAGGCATAGAAACAGAAAATCCATACGTATAATACTTCTCTTGAATTGTTGGATTAAAGAAAAGTGGATTAAGGTCTCCATCTGTATATTGCCCTTGTAAAGAGACTGTAGGAAGATACTTTGCCCATGTTACTTTTTCATTATAATTTGATTGCTCTGCACGTAGTTTGTCTCTTTTTAATTCAAGGTTTTCATCACTATAGTCTGTTTTGCTTATCAATTTAAGTTTTGGGAGACGCAAGTTTTTTGGATCTTTATCACTTAAGAGAGAAAATCTCTGTTTCAACTCCATATAATTCAATTGTAGTTGTAAAAGAGCCGTTTCATCCTGACTTCTTTTTAAAATAGCCTGATCTAAAAAACTGCTGTCAAGCAAACCCGACTCATAACTGTCACGTTTTTGGCGAATATCTATAATGTCATTTTTGATCTGATACTTTAGTTTTTTCTCTTCAAGTTTCGTTTTTTTCAAGTTAAAGAGTATGGAGACTGCATCACCGACCATTTGACGTTTCTGAAGCTTTATCTCTGCGATGTTCGCCGCACGAAGTGCCTGTGAATACTTAATACCATAATAGATCCCACCAGATCTGAAGATAGGCTGATCTACTATGACAGAATAGTTTCCTGTTTTTACAGTCCTGTCTATAAACTGTGTAGAGTAGTTTTTTCTATACTTCAAAATTACAGGGTTCACCCAAGAACGTGAAAGCTGATCACTCTCAAGTTCATTACTCTGAAACTGATACTCAAAAAGTAAAGCTTTATTGTCAGAGAGTATATCTCCCAGTTCATCCCCATAGAGAGTTGAACAAGCGACTATACTACAAAGTACTAATAGTTTTTTCAAAACGATTAAACCCTTCATCTATTTCATTTTTAGAAATGGTAATACTTGGTAAAAAACGAACCGTATTACGTCCTGCTTTGAGTACAATAAGACCCTCTTGCATAGCATTTTTGATGATATTTCCTTGAACCTCTGCACTTCTTGCACGAAGCCCTCTCATTAAACCCAGGCCTACTTCTTTTTCAAATAAATGATCATATTTAGCAACAATTTCTTTCAGTTTTTGAGAAAAGTAAACCAATGTTTCATCTATGACGCCACTGTCATACAACGGATACAATACTTCTAAAACAGCAAGTCCAGCAGCCGAACTCAAGTAGTTACCACCAAAGGTACTCCCATGATCTCCCGCAGACAAGATCTCTTTATGCTTTGTCATCACCGCACCTATAGGTACACCCCCGCCAAGTCCTTTGGCAAGTGTAATGATATCTGGTTCTATCTCATACAAATTTGAAGCTAAAAACTCACCTGTTCGGTATACCCCTGTTTGTACCTCATCAACGATAAGTAAAATATCTTTTGCTTTTAGATGTGCTGCTAATTTTTGTACTTCTTCTTTTTCAAATGGCTGTACACCACCCTCACCTTGTACTAATTCTATAAGAACAGCGACTGTTTCATCATCTATCGCTTTATAGACATCTTCTATAGACTTTTCATAAGAAAAGCCATCCGGATACGGTGAAAAGTTTGGCGTATGAAAACTCTCTTGCCCTGTCGCTTTCACTGTAGTGATAGTACGTCCGTGAAATGAGTGTTCTAAAGTAATGACTTTATAGCGTTTGTTATCGAACTTTGTCTCTCCATATTTACGTGCTATTTTAATAGCACCCTCATTGGCTTCAGCCCCAGAGTTTGCAAAAAAGATACCCATATCATACCCTGAAAGCTCAACAATTCTCTGCGCTAACTTTGCCTGTGGTTCTATCACCTGCAAGTTAGAGATATGAATAATATTTTTAGTCTGTTCACACAGTGCAGAAGTCAAAACATCATTCCCATGCCCCACAGAATTCACCCCGATACCTGATGCAAAATCTATATAGTCTTTTCCATTCTCATCATAAAGTGTTGACCCTACACCTTTTACAAAATTCGTGTAGTCACGTGCGTATGTTTGTAATACATATTGTTTATCTTGTTGTTCTAAAGTCATATTTGTTTCCATTTTAATTTATTGGTATTATTATAGCAAAGTGTTACCCAAACCTCGAAATAGCATATTCTTTACAAATAGACTACCTGAATGAATGCTATAATGATCATACACAAAGGTAAGGTCATTATATTTATCTCTTGCATCGTTCTTTAAAATTTTAGTGTCAGGGGAATAATGTCTTTTTTATTTTCCCTTGCTTTTTAAGTTATCCTTTATAAAAAGGCTTGTCTTTATACTTAAAATTTGACAGTTTACGTTTATTTTGTTATAACTTTTAAAACAGAAAGTGAGAACAGATGCGTTATTTGATAAAGAGATTATATAAGAGTTCTTTACTATTTATACTCCTTTCTACTGTACTATTTGCAGGAAAGATCACTCCTGCTTCTGAACGATCTGACCTTTTCATTCCTTTACTAAAAGGCAAACGCATTGCATTAGTTGTCAATCACTCTTCTTTAGTAGGTAAAACACATTTACTTGATTTTCTTTTGAAACATGGTGTTAAGGTTCAAAAGATCTTTGCTCCAGAGCATGGCTTCCGTGGTAAAGCAGATGCCGGTGCACATATCAAAAACCGTTTTGATACACAAACCAGACTTCCCATTATCTCCCTTTATGGTAAACATAAAAAACCGACACAAGCAGACCTTCATGGGATCGATCTGATCCTTTTTGATATCCAGGATGTAGGTGTACGTTTTTATACCTATCTTTCAACATTGCATTATATTATGGAAGCAGGTATGGAACAAGGTATCCCTGTCATCGTACTAGATAGACCCAACCCAAATGGACATTATATAGATGGACCTGTGCTTGAGAAAAAATACCGTTCCTTTGTTGGTCTTCATCCTGTACCTGTTGTCTACGGTATGACCATCGGAGAGTATGCCAAAATGATCAATGGAGAAGGTTGGCTCAAAGGTGCCAAGAAAATACAGCTTACTGTTGTACCCTTAACCAACTATACACATCAGAGTTTCTACTCTCTACCTATAAAACCTTCCCCCAATCTGCCCAATGATAGAGCTATTTCACTGTATCCTTCTCTTGCGTTCTTTGAAGGAACAGTGATCTCAGCAGGCAGAGGCACAAAAAAACCTTTTCAGCTTTATTGTGCAGAGAAGTATGAAGTAAAAAAATTCTCTGTTGTTCCACAGTCAAGACCCGGAGCTCAATTTCCAAAGTTTAAAGGTAAACGCTGTTATGGTATTGATCTAAGTAAAATAGACTTCAGAAAAGATCGTGCTACACAACGCCTAGACCTTTCCTATCTTCAAGATGCTTATGCCAATTATCCCGATAAAAAAGGATTTTTTCTAAAAAACAGTTTTATCAATAGTCTCGCAGGTTCAGATACACTTCGTAAGCAGATAATGTCAGGTGCATCTGAGGATACAATACGTAAAAGTTGGGAAAAAGATCTTGAGGCGTTTAAGAAAATACGAAAAAAATATCTACTTTACCCCTGATATAGATTAACGTACAGGAACAACATCTCGATAATGGATGCCTTGCACTTTAAGACGTTCAAGTCCTTCTTTGGAGGCACGTTTTTGAAATTCTTTCCACTTGCGTTTTTTCTGTCCTGTCCATGCAACTTCTGAAAGTGCCAATATCCTAGGCCACGCAAGATAATCAGCGATCTTTTCATTGAGCAGAGTTTCAGACCAAAGACACGCTTGTACACCACGGATATAAGAAGAGTTACCCGGCTTGAATGCGTATGTTTTTTGAGTACTGACAGGCGTAGACCAGGTATGCCCCGGTTCCTTTTTACTTCTGATATATTGCTGATCAAAATAGAGATACTGAACAGGTGCCATGATGACATTACGCCGTTGCTTTGCTATTTTGATACCCGCTTTTTGACTTTTCCACGCCATGATCATATCACTTTGTCTTAATCTTGTTTTCCCTTGCATCACCTCTTCCCAGGCGACCATTTTTCGCTTCTTTTTGGCAAGAATATTATCTAAGCGGGCAAAGAAATAGTTTTGCACCTCTTTGGCATTTTTCAACCCTTCTTTTTTCATCAATTTATGAACAGCAGGAGATTTTTTCCAAGCACCTTTGGGAACTTCATCTCCTCCCAAATGAATGTAAGCAAAAGGGAAAAGTCCGCTGACCTCCGAAATGACATTCTCAAGAAAAATATAACTGCTTTCCATCCCCGGATTTATCGTATTGTTAGAAACTTTTTGCACCGAACGGTAGTGACCTTTGTCTTTTGTATCTTGCAAGAGTTTCGGATAAGAAACAATGGCTGCTTTTGCATGACCGGGCATATCGATCTCGGGAAGTATCTCTATGGAACGTGCTTTGGCATAGACAACGATCTCCCTGATCTCATCTTGCGTGTAGTAACCCGACTGGACTTTATTTTTTGGACCACGCATGGCAGGATATGTTGAAAAAGGCAGTTTTGTTCCCGGTCCCCGTCTTGCCCCTGTCTTTGTTAGTAGCGGATACTGCTTGATCTCGATACGCCACCCTTCATCATCGGTCAAATGCCAGTGAAAACGATTGAGCTTGTGCTGTGCCATACGGTCAATAAATTTCTTAACATACTCTGTGGAGAAAAAATTTCGTGAAGCATCCAGCATCATGCCCCGCCATTTAAAACGTGGATGATCTTCTATAGTACAAGAAGGTATTGACCAGCTTTTTTTTACTCTGTCTGATACAGATTGTTCCCAAATAGAAGGATCCATCAGTTGCATCAAGGATACAACCGCATAAAAGAACCCTGCCTTATCTCTCGCTTCGATCATGATCTTTTCTTTTTCTATATGAAGTCTGTACCCCTCAGATTTTTTGATCTTTTCAGGATTGTAATAAAAATGTATACCCTTATTTTTAGAAACTTTAACTTTCCGTAAGAGGTACTTTGCATTTTGTTTCAAGTGTTTTTGCAGATATGCTATGGCATTTTGAGAAAGGTCTGTGTTGGAAAAATATCGGGTTTGTTTTGCCAGTAAGAATTTTCCCTTTCCGGGAAAATTCTTCTGTGGTTTTGGGATAATAACATTGATACTGTTCTGCCCAAAAAGGTGCGGGGGCAACATGATAAGCACAAACAGTAGCAGAAAAAAAGTGGAGAGTTTACTTTTAGTCATCTTTTTTTCACTCATTCATAAGATTCTATCTTTTCTACGGTTACTTTTACTTCTTGATAACAAGCACTTTCGCCCTCATCACTCAACATTGTAGGTGTAAGTATGTTAAGTCCTAAAGTATTACTTGTCACTACCACACAGTTTGAACGTAGATCATCATTGAGAATAACTTCAAGTTCTAACTCACCATCTTCAGAGGTAAGTAGTACTTTTTCTCCATCTCTATAGCCGGAATCTGGATGCATCTGCACTTTGTTGTTACGTTTGAACTGTGTATTCAACGCTTTGTTCGTCTTAGGTGAAAGTAACCAAAACCGTTCATCTTCTACTTTATTCTTTTTAGAAGTACGTACTTTTGTAAAAGATTTTGTGTTGATAAAATCATCATCATAATCTT
>QMKT01000038.1 GCA_003646505.1 Campylobacterota bacterium | reverse complement strand
GTCACGGTTGCGTTTGGGTCCTGTTCCTACACATTTGAGGTAGGGTAAAAATTCTTTACTTGTCATGGCTTAGTGTAGCAAAGCTTATAAAGAAAAAACTTGATGATTATCAACTTGACCTATATCAATTTTATAATTTATTTTTTTGGTTAGTATAATGAAACATGGAGATAATAATGAATAAAATACTGCATCCTATTGCCATCACATTTTATGTGGTGATACTCATCATATCGTTACCTTATATATTGCCAGAAAAAGAACTTAAAGTTTTTTCTGATGATGAATTACGAGAGGTAGCACTTGAACGTGATATGGCTTCTATTCCTTCAAATTATGAAGCACTACTTAAAGTGGTAGACAACCCTGAAAACCCTATGAGTAGAGAGAAGATAGCATTGGGTAAGAAACTTTTTTTTGACACTGTGCTCTCTCAAGATAAAAGCATCTCTTGTGCCTCATGTCATAACTTAGAAGAGGGTGGAGATGATGACATCTCTACTGCTATTGGTTACCTAGGACAGGAAAACCCCTTTCATCTCAATTCTCCTACTGTACTTAACGCGGCTCTTGCCAAGTCCCAGTTTTGGAATGCAAGTGCAAAAGATGTAGAAGAGCAAGCAGGTGGCCCTATACAAGCTCCTTTTGAGATGCATATGACACCAAAAGAAGTAGAGCAAAGACTAAATGACAGTAGCGAGTATGTCACAAAGTTTAAAACACTTTTCTCTGAAGATAAAGTCACCTTTGAAAACGTAAGAAAAGCCATAGGAGCGTATGAGCGAACCTTATTAACCAGAGGTGCTTATGATACATTTCTAGAAGGTGACAATGATGCCATAAGCCAACAAGCCAAAAGAGGAATGACCCTCTTCATCACTAAGGGATGTAAAGGCTGTCACACAGGCATGAGTGTAGGTGGGCAAAGCATACAAAGGTTTCCTCTTAGAAGCTACATTGCTGAATATATCGGATTACTTTTCTCTTCCAATATAGAGATAAAAGAAAGCCCTTTTCCGTTTGAAAACAAGGGAGGTTTCTTAGGCAAGGATGACAGTTTAAAGTTTAGAGTACCTATATTACGTAACATTTCTAAAACAGCTCCCTATTTTCATAACGGTTCTGTAAAAGAACTAGAAGAAGCAGTACGCATCATGTCTAAGTACCAAATAGGTGATGAGTTTAGTCCAGAAGAGATAGAGGATATGGTGGCATTTTTGAAGACTTTGGATGGGGAGTTGGTAGAGTATTGACCTTTGACAAAATTTATCTTGATTTATTTCAATACGATTTATATGGAAAATTCTAATACAATAGAACATTACAAATTTTTCCTTTTTTGAAACAAATAAGTAACTCTTGTCCTAAATCAAGTTTTAGACCTTGAAAAATTGTTATCATTTTTTATTATAATAAAGGATGAATGCAATGAAAATAATGATAAGCACTTTTTTTCTTATTTTTTCTTTGTCATTGGGGCTTCATGCAGATAATGACGAATCATTAAGTGGCAAAAAAGTCTTTGAAACTTACTGTTGGGGCTGTCATCATCAAACGGCAGTAGCATTTGGTCCTCCTTTTTCAACAATCGCTTCAGAAAGAACGACAGAGCAAATACAGGCTATGATCACTGACCCTAAGGGTGTTTCTAAAGTATTGGGTTATAAGCGTAATGCTATGCCTGCATTAAAACTAACACCTGTAGAACTTGATGCTATTACGGAATATATTTTATCCTTTAGGGAGGTCAAATAATGTTTAGACTTTCAAACTTATTGAAATCTGTTACCGAAGGAAAACCTGCCCGTGTTTTAGATGGAAGTATCGCGATTTGGAATTTTACCAATCGTTGTAATCTCTCCTGTTTGCACTGTTACTCTAAAGCAGACTTGGATGCAGTAGATACACTCAGTACAGATGACATTATGGATACCTTGCCAAAGCTTAAAGCAAATGGTGTAAAATTTCTTATATTTTCCGGTGGAGAACCACTGACGAGAAAAGACATCTATGACATTGCAGCACGCTGTAAAACCCTGGGTATCGTTACCTATCTTTCTACCAATGGTCTTTATGTTAAAAAAAGTAATGCCGAACAGATATTAGATACTTTTGATTATATTGGCATCAGCATTGATGGGTCTGAGAAAGTACATGATGCTTTTCGTGGACTTGAAGGTTCTTTTAAAGAGTCTATGAAAGCAGTGGATCTACTTAACAGTTACGGTAGAACAAAAGTAGGCATAAGATTCACAATCACTAAAGATACTCATGAAGATCTGCAGTTTATTTTTGATTTGGCAGAAAAACACAACATTCCAAAGATCTATATCTCGCACCTTGTGTACTCTGGGAGAGGCTTGGAAAATTTGGAAATGGATTTGAGCAAAGAACAGCGTATTACAGCTGTAAATTACATCTTAGATAAAGCCTTTGAATATCATGAGAGTGCTAGAGATATAGAGATAGTGACGGGTAATATGGAGATGGATGCTATACTATTCTATGATAGATTTATAGTTAAATATCCAGAACATACAGAGGCGATGAAAAAAAGACTTACCGAATGGGGTGGGAATTCTGCAGGACGTAAATTGCTAAATATTGATTCTGAAGGGTTTGTAAAACCAGACCCTTTCTTTCCATTAAAGATAGGCAATATCTTACAGCAGGACTTTTCAGATATATGGACCAACCAACCTATGGAAATGTTAGAAAAATTAAGAGTTCATCCACGAGAGTTGGGTGGTAAGTGTGAGACCTGCCAATATCTTAATATCTGTAATGGTGGTTCACGAAGTCGTGCTTATGCCATACATGGAGATTTGTGGGCAGAAGATCCATCGTGTTATTTGACTGAGGAAAAAACAAAAAATGTTTTATAATCAAAAAAGCACCCAAGGTGCGTGGGCACTCTGCCGAAGACAAGCACCTAAAATGCAGTGCATGCGAGACACTAAATGTCGAGTCGTAGAACACAGCGTTAGCAATCAAACAACAAAAAATGCTTTAATGCATGTTTTGTTGTTTGACAGCAAGATGGGCTTTGCTCATTTGCCGTTATATCATATGAAAACTAAGGGAGTGCAGTAATGGGATTAGTCTATTTAACAGGTGCTGGACCAGGAGATATTGATCTCTTAACCGTTAAGGCACTGCGCGTAGTGAAAGAAGCAGATGTGATTATTTATGACAGATTGGCTAATCCGGATATCCTGGACGAAGCCAAAGATGGTTGTGAATTTGTGTATGTTGGAAAAGAAGATTCTCATCATACCTTACCTCAGGAAGAGATCAATGAAGCCATTTATCAAAATGCCTTAAAGCATGATGTAGTCGTACGACTAAAAGGTGGTGACCCCTTAGTATTTGGTCGTGGTGGAGAAGAAGGCATTTACCTTTTTGAGCGTGATATCAAATTTGAATTTATTCCTGGTATCACTTCTGCTATAGCTGTACCTGAATATGCAGGTATCCCTGTCACACATCGTGGTATTACAGTCTCTTTTAGAGTAGTGACTGGGCATGAATCTAGTAATAAAGACCATTCTCAGATTCCTTGGGAAAATTATAAAACAGATGATACGATAGTTTTTTTAATGGGATTGCACAGGTTGAAAAAAATTACTAAAAAGCTCATGGAAATTGGTAAACCAGCCGACCATCCAGTAGCAGTGATCAGTCGAGGTACCAGACCGGATGAGAAGACGGTTATAGGTACACTTGAAAACATTTATGAAAAAGCTAAAGATTTACCAACACCTGCGTTAATTGTTGTAGGTGAGGTTGTAAAGTTGCATAAACAACTTTCGTGGTTTGAAAAATAATATATAGGTACAAGAAGTGTCGTAATATAAGTAATTATTATTTTTAAGTCTATTTTGTTTTAAATATGGTTATTATCGAGTAAATAAGGAAGATTTTTTATCTATACTACTGTATAGTATGGGTCTAACTTTTGAAGTTGAAGGTGATTGCCAATGATAGAACTCCATGATATACCCATGTTCTCTGTATTAGAAGATAAACATATAAAAGAACTCAAAAATGCAGTACACGTGAAACACTATACTCAAAACAGTATTGTCTTTTATGAGGGTGACAAAAGCGAATACCTGCATATTTTATTGGAGGGGAGTGTAAAGCTTTATAAGACTTCTCCCAAGGGAAATCACATCCAGATAAATCGTCTTACTGCACCCAGTCTTATAGCTGAGTTTGCCTGTTTTGAACAAGAAATATTCCCTGCAAGTTGTGAATTTGTTAGTGATGGGACTATCGGATTACTTCAGTTTTCTAAACTCTATGAATATCTAAATCAACCAGCTTTTTCCTTAGAACTTATTAAGTCACTTACTGGAAAGGTTATGACACTTTCTGCTTTGGTACATAAAGAGACCATTCTCTCTTCAGAAGCGAAAGTGGCAGATCTTATGATCAAAAAAGTAGTTATTTTTAACAGATTGAAAAACAATGAAATAGCCTCTATACTTAACCTTACGCCTGAAACATTTTCACGTATACTCACAAAGTTTAAAAAAGAAAGCATTATCTCTGTAAAAGACCATCATTTAACGGTGATTAACAAAGATGCACTTTTTAACATTGTGGAGACCAATACAATGAAAGATTGTACCAACTGTATTGCAGATTTCAAGACAAAAATAGGCTATACAGGAAATTAAGTTATGAAATCTCTTTCTCCCATGCTTTAAAAGCATCATCAAAATAGACCAATCTCTGTTTTTTAAATTCTACTGTTGAATAGAGTTTACCATACTCTGTCAAGCCACTCTCTTTTGCCATCTCTTCAATGAGGCTATCACACTCTTCCTGGGTTTTAGCATGTACCATAGCAAAAAGGTTGTATGGCCAGTTAGGATAAGAGGGTCTGAGATAACAGTGACTGACGGCTGAAAATTCTGCCATTTCTCTTCCTATCTCTTCTCCTTTTTCTTCCGGCACTGCCCAAACAGACATGGCATTGGCACCAAAACCTGCTTTTCTGTGGTTTAAGATGGTTGCAAAACGACGCATGACACCACTCTCTTTAAGCTCTTTGGCTATCTCAAAAAATGATTCATAAGAGAGACCCAGTTTTTCAGCAGCATCTTCAAATGGCTCTTTTACGACGGTAATATCTTTTTGTAACTCTTTGATGACAGCGATGTGTTGAGGTGTAAGTTCTATCTCTTTGTGTGCAAGCTTTTTCACTTTCTCTTTTTTAGCTCTTTTACCTGTGGTATCCATTTTCACTGAAATTTTAAACATTTTGAGTGTAGGAAGTATAATGGCATCTTCTGCACCGGTACGTTCTTTGAGAATTTCAATGGTTTTTTCCAAACCCAGTTTGGAATCTGGCTCAACTGCCATAGTAAACCAGATATTGTAGTCATGATTACGCAGATAGTTATGACTTACACCGGGGTGTGCATTGATGATCTCTGCAGCTTGGTCTACTTTATCTTCATCTACTTTAAATGCAACCAGCGAAGACTTGTATCCTAGCCTTTTAGTGTCAAAAATGGCAGAGGTTTGTCTAATGATCTTTTCCTCTTTGAGCTTTTGCACCATAGAAAGTATCTCTTCTTCTGTTGTGTTTAGTTCTTTGGCTATGACCTCAAAAGGTCTTTGTGTCATAGGAAATGCATTTTGCATTTGAAAGAGTAATTCATTTTCCATTTTTAGCTCCATTAATTTATTATGTAAGATTATATTTAATAATAGGGGCTTAATAATTGATTCAAATCAAAGTGATTATGATAAACTTTTGTTAAATTATGAATCAGAAGGTTCAATTATTATAAATATAAAGGAATAGAATGTCTTTTTTCCCCATGTATATGGATATGCAAAGTCTTAAAGTATTGGTAGTAGGTGGTGGTTACATCGCTACAGAGAAACTTGAAAAATTAGTGGATTTTACTAAAGAGATCACTGTTATTGCACTTATGGTAGAAGAGGATGCTAAGTGTCTCATTGATGAAAATGATTTAACACTTTATCAACGAGCGTATCAAACAGGTGACATAGAAGGTTTTGATATTGTCATTGTGGCTACAGATACAGTGGAACTTCATAAAGCTGTTTATGAAGAGTCAAGAGGCAGCAGAATACTTGTTAACTCTGTAGATAACACAGATTACTGTGACTTTATCTTCCCTTCATATGTACAAAAAGGAGACTTGACCATAGCATTTTCCACAGGGGGTGCCTCTCCAGCATTTGCAAAACAGATACGCCGTCATTTTGAAAAGATCATTCCTGATTCGGTGGGAGCGTTTTTGCAAAAAATGAAATCTTTGCGCTCAACTATGCCTAAAGGTAAAGAGCGTATGAAGTATTTTGATGGTCTTGTTGAAGAGTATTTTAAAAAAAATTTCAAACCTTGATATAAGTCAAGAGTGTAATTTCAATAATAGCTTTATAAACACATATCAAATTCCAATTGGATATAATCTAATTTATTATTGATACAGCATTAAGGATAGACATGTTTAGAATATTTGACAATACATCTGACATAGCAGAGGCTAAGATATTTTTTGGTTCAAGAGAAGAGACAAAAGAGGAAGTACAAGAACGTAAGAGCCCTTTTGACAACGTTGTGGTTAGTACTGCACCTGTGTGTAATGCAGATGACACCATCAAAGCACTGAAGATCGCAAAAAAAGCGGCAAAAGGTGCAGCTAGATCTCCACTCTCTCAGCGTATCTTATGGCTTGAAGATGTGGCTAAAAGGCTGAGTGCTGAGAAAGAAGCATTTGCTGTGATGCTGGCAAGGGAAGTGGCTAAACCTATCACTTTTGCGCGTATTGAAGTGGAACGTTGTGTTGAAACAGTGCGTCTTACCGCAATGGAGTTGGCGCATCTTCATGGTGAAACGATCCCTACAGATATTATGCCAAGCGGCAAAAGAACATTGGCATACTTTAGACGTGAGCCTGTGGGTGTCGTAGCGTGTATTACACCGTTTAACTTTCCTCTTAACCTTGTAGCACATAAGATCGCTCCAGCTCTGGGGGCAGGGAACACTGTTGTACTCAAGCCAACGCCAGAAGCACCTATGGTTGCCTATATGTTTGCTAAGCTTTTTATAGACTCAGAGTATGCCATCAAAGATGCACTTTCTCTTGTTTATGGTGATGCAGAAGTAGGGTCTACTTTGGTACAGAGTGACATTCCAAGAGTCATAAGTTTTACAGGGTCTGTCCCTGTGGGGAATATTATTACCAAACAGGCAGGTATTAAAAAAGTAAGCCTTGAACTAGGTGGTAATGCAGCCACCTATATAGATGAAAGTGCCGATCTTCCTCTTGCCGCTGCTCGTTGTGCCTTTGGCGCTTTTTATAATTCAGGACAAGTGTGTATTTCGCTTCAGCGTATTTATGTCAATGAAACAGTCTATGATGACTTTGCCAAACTTATGGCAGAAGAGACAGATAAGTTGAAAGTGGGATCTCCTTATGATGAAGATACTTTTTTAGGGCCACTTATAGATGATGAGTCACGTAAAAGAGCGAACGGTTGGATCGCTTCTGCTATTGTTGAAGGGGCTACTGCATTGACAGGTGCAGGTCAAGATGAAACGATCTTCTTGCCAACTGTAATGGCTGATGTCACAGATGATATGAAGATCATCTGTGAAGAGGTATTTGCACCTATCGTGAGTTTAGTGGTTGTGCAAGATTATGAAACAGCAGTAGAGAAGATGAATGACTCACCTTATGGTCTGCAGTTTTCCATCTTTACCAATGATCTGAAAATGACACAGGCGTTTATAGAGGATGCTGAATGTGGCGGAGTAGTGATCAATGATATTCCAACACTTCGTTTTGATGTGCAGCCTTATGGAGGTTCCAAACTTTCAGGAGTAGGACGCGAAGGACCTAAATGGGCGCTTGAAGAGTTCACTGAAGTTAAATCGATTGTGATTTGTTAAGTTAGTCATTTTTAGATACCTTTGGTATAGTGTTAGTACTTATTTTTTGGAGAATTTTATGGATTTTATATTTCAGTCAGGTTTTTTAGGGACACGTGCTCCATTGTTTATGGATATTGTATCGGTGATCGTAGCACTTTTGCCATTTTTAATTTTTGGAGCCATTAGTTTTGCTAAGAGTAAAAATTATAAGGCGCATGAAAATGTGCAGAAGTTACTTTTTATAGTTACGGTCATTGTGGTGACATTTTTTGAGTATGGTGTGCGTGTAGAGGGAGGATATAAGAACTTAATGGAAGGTAGCTCCGTTGGACATAATTATTTTATCTATGTACTGATCTTTCATATTATGATCTCTGTTGTTACACTTATTTTATGGATGATGACATTTTATTATGCGAAGCGTTATAAAAAGCAAAAAACACTCCCGGGACTCTACTCTAGAGCACATAAAAAAGCAGGACAACGTACCTTTGTCGGTATTATATTGACCATGTTGACAGGTGCATGGGTCTATGCCTTACTTTTTGTCTATTAGGTATGAAAAAAGTCGCTATATCAGCATGTCTTTTGGGACAAAAATGTCGTTATGATGCTTCTGACAATAGAAATGAAGCACTTTTAGGACTTTTGGAAGGTACGGAACTTATCCCTTTCTGTCCTGAAGACCATGCGTTTGGTACACCAAGGCCTACGATGGACCTTGTAGAGACAAAAGAGGGGCACAAAGCCATTTCAAATGAGAGTGGGGAAGATCTTTCCGCTTCGGTAACCCAGTATGCGCAACACTTTTTTGATACGCATACCAAGATTGACCTGTTTATAGGGAAAGATCGTAGTCCAAGTTGTGGTGTATGTTCTGCAAGAGTTTATGATGAAGGTAAAAACCTTCTAAGCTCCAGAGAAGCAGGACTTATGGCTAAAGAAGCAAAAAAACAAAATATTCACTGCATAGATGCAGAAGAATTTATAGGATTATAATGAAAAAATTATTAGTTATGATACTGCTCAGTACACTTTTTTTAAGTGCAAACGGGGAGAAGGAAGACAGAACAAAACAGGCCATTGTTAAGATATACTCTACTGCAAAAATACCAAACTACCAGGCACCATGGAACAGTTCTATGCGTAGCAGTACCGGTTCAGGTGCTATTATAGAGGGAGGATATATCCTTACCAATGCCCATGTGGTTGCAAATCAGGCTTTTTTGGAAGTACAGCGCTATGGACAACGTAAACGTTATATAGCAAAAGTATATGCCGTTTCTCATCAAGTAGATCTGGCACTTTTGAAAGTGGAAGACGAAGCATTCTTTAAAGGAGTGACACCACTTACTTTTGGGGCACTTCCCTATGTGGAGCAAAAAATAGTTGTCTACGGCTACCCTATGGGTGGAAATACACTTTCTGCGACCATTGGTGTGGTTTCACGTGTTGAACATCATGTCTATGCCCACAGTGGAGAATCTTTTTTAGCCGTACAGGTAGATGCCGCGGTAAACCCCGGAAATTCAGGAGGACCGGCATTGTCTGACGGAAAGATAGTCGGTGTAGTGATGCAAGTGATCAAGAAGTCTCAAAATATAGGATATATCGTACCTGTAGATTTGGTAAAACATTTTATAGATGATATGAAGGATAGTAAGTACGATGGTTTTGCAGACTTAGGTCTGGGTACACAAAAATTGGAAAACCCCGCCTTGAGACGTTATTATGGACTGGACTGCAATACCAGCGGTAAACTTATCAATAAAGTAGTCTACAATTCAACACTTGCGGGCATACTTAAAGTAGGAGATATCCTAACTGCCGTAGACGGGCATAATGTTGAAAATGATGGTACAGTAGAATTTAGAAATCATGAATATACCCATTTTCATCATTTTGTTGACAGCTATCAAATGGGTGAGAGTATCAGTTTAGATATCATTAGAGATAAAAAGCCTATGCAGGTCAATGCCCTGTTGAAACATACGGCTGATGATATGTATCTTGTAGAAACAACACGTTATGACACTATGCCAAGTTATTTTATCTATGGGGGGTATATTTTTTCTCCTCTGAGCAGAAATCTTATTGTCTCTACCAATAGGAATCGTGTCACGTTGAGTAACCTTGCATCAAAATGGCAGGAAGAAGATAAAAGTGAAGTAGTGGTACTGCTTAAAGTGTTGGCATCAGATATCAGTAGAGGTGACAATGACTTTGGTATGTGGCCTATTGACAAGATCAATGGGGAAGCATTTAAAAATTTCGAAGAATTTTATCAGAAGATGAAAGCTGTCACTTCACAGTACATTGTCTTGGAAGATAAAAATGGTGTGCAGGTCATCATCGATAAAGAAGAAGCACTGGGAAAACAGGTTGAAATACTGAAAAAGTATAATATTGAGTTTGACAAGTCTGAAGATCTTCGAAAAGTGCAAAATTAATATAAAAAATAGACCTATAACAATATCTATAAAGAGTTCGCGTAGTTCTGGCTTCTTTAGTCAGAATCTTCGGTAACAATTGCTACCTTACTACTTTTTATAGGTGCTTTAAAAACAAAGTCACTCTCTTCTATGTTTACTTTTTCATCCCAATTTATTTTTGTTTGAGTGTAAACAAAAGGCTGTTCACTGGTGTCCTTTATATTGTATGCTATGATTTGAGGGGTATCACTTTGTGTAACCCATATATCTACTTCTCTGTTACTTTTTACAAAACGTACATGGTCACAATGTCTATCATCTAACTTTTCACTCCCAATATACAGGCCTTTATGTAGTTTTACATGGCTGGCGACATCACCATAGACCAAAGCGGCCAAGGGCTCTTTTTTGAGCTTATATTTGTGTAAAATGGCTTTAATAGCATGATCGATATCTTTTGGAACATTCATTTGACTGTAGGTGTTATCATTGTGGCGCATGACGGTGTATAGACCATTGTTAACGGTAATTGTTCTATTGAGGTATTGACCTTTGGTATCTATACGCAGTTTTCCTGGTCTTTGAACTTTTACATTTGTCGTATATTTGTAGGTGACAAAAGTACCATCTTCTAGTGCTTCTTTTTCAGAGGTATTGGTTTTAAATAGATAACTGTTAAGGCTGGCAGTGTGTTTAAGAGCTTTGTTAATAATTTCAAGTGCAGACTTTTCAGAAGCTAAAAGGGTGGAGAAACCTAATAATATAAAAGTCAAAGTCAGTGTTGAAAGTGTTTTAACTGTGTGCATTAAATAATATCCTTTAGAAAATATAGAATTATTCTAGCAGGGGATGATTAACGAAAAATAATGAAATCTTTATGGGCCAATATCACTAGTTAAAGGTTTTTGTATTATTCATAGCGCTTAAATTGTTCTAACCACTTCTTGTCTTCATCGCTGAGTATGCCAACTCTCTCTAAGAGTTTGGCTTTTGTCTGGATGAGGTCTTCTATCTCCAAATACTCCAAAAGAGCGGGATTGATGGTCGGTTCATCTCTTCCGTAAGCGATCAGTTTTTCGATATCTGCAAGTAATATTTCTTTTTCATTTTTCATTTGATATACTATCTAAAAAAATATAAGGATATACCATGCTAAATGTAGGTGACACAGTACCAGACTTTTGTCTGCCAAATCAGGATGATGAAGAGATCTGTCTAAGAGACATTAAGGGAAGATGGATCGTACTATACTTTTACCCCAAAGACAATACACCAGGCTGTACCACAGAAGCGTGTGATTTCACAGCAGCTCTTCCAGATTTTGATGGACTGGATGCTATCATTTTGGGAGTAAGCCCAGACTCGCCCAAAAAACATAGAAGTTTCATAGAGAAAAAAGAACTCAAAATTACACTTTTGGCAGATGAAGAAAAAGAGCTTTGTAATCTTTTTGGTATCTGGCAGCTTAAAAAGTTTATGGGTAAAGAATATATGGGAGTAGTACGTTCGACCTTTATCATAGACCCAGATGGAAAAGTAGCTGCAAACTGGACAAAGGTGAGAGTCAAGGAACATGTGAATGCTGTGCAAGCTAAGTTGGAAGAGTTACAAAAATAATTTAACAGATGGTATCGTTTGACATTTATTTGACTTTTTTATAATATAATTTTATATTATCTAAACTAATAAGGCAATAATATGAAATACCAAAACAAGTGGGATGAGAGACGAATAGCATCAGGTAGTTTGAAACCCTTTATATTTCTCATCATGGAAATCGCTGCGCTATTAATGATATGCTGGTTCGTTTCACTCTTTGGTGTTTTAT
>QMKT01000037.1 GCA_003646505.1 Campylobacterota bacterium | reverse complement strand
TGATATAATCGAGTATAGCATCTGAGATCTGATCAGCCATTTTATCTGGGTGACCCTCTGTTACTGATTCACTTGTAAAAATGTATTCGTTAGCCATTTTTTAAATCCTTAACTGTTTTTTGTTCACTGTCACTGAACTTAATAAAATATCTCTCAAGCTATTTTTTTAAATCCAAATCAATGTAGGGGTCGAGCCCTGTCTCGACCCTCGGGCAGACACAGGGGTCTGCCCCTACAGTATTCTTTTTGCCAATTGTTCAGGGAGTATTCCCAAACTCTCTTCAACCAATTTTGTGTTTCCATGTGTAATAAATGCATCATCATATTCAAAAGAAGTTAATATCACATCCTGGATCTGCTTTTCACTCAAAAGCTCAAGTATAGCAGACCCCACTCCACCCATTTTTGAAGAGTCTGAAAAAACAAACCACTTCTTATAGGTACGACTTAAAGCCATAAGCATCTCTTCATCCAAAGGTTTAACAAAACGAAGATCTAAAATAGCTACTTTTTTATCTAAAAGTTTCGCTGTCTGTTCTGCACGTCCAACACCATTTCCATACCCGATGAAAAGTATCTCTTCGCCCTCTTGAAGTAATACTGACTTACCTAACTCATAGGCTGGACTTTCTCTATCTTCTGCTAAAAAAGCCCCCCTTGGATACCTGAAAGCACATGGATGATCATACTCTTTGGCAAATGCCATACAAAGCTTCATACTTGTTTCATTATAGGGTGCAAGTAGCGTCATGTTGGGTATTCCACGCAAATATGAAATATCGAAAGTCCCTTGATGCGTCTCACCATCTTCTCCCACGATGCCTGCTCTATCGAGTGCAAAGGCTACTCCTAGATCCATCAATGCAATATCATGAATGACTTGGTCAAATCCACGTTGCAAAAATGTTGAGTAGATGGTACAGAAAGGTTTAAACCCTTCTTTTGCCAAAGGACCCATGGAAGTCACAGCATGCTGCTCTGCAATAGCCACATCCCAAAAACGTTCCGGATACTTTTCCATCACTGCAGACATACCTGTACCACTAGGCATAGCAGCTGTTACACCTACCACTTTTTCATCTTCGTCAGCTAATGCCACAAGTGTTTCAGAAAAAATTGTTGTTGCTGCTTTAGCACCGGCCTTTTTAGGTGCAACGCCCGTTTTAAGATCAAAAGCACTTACCCCATGCCAATGCTCTTTTGTACCTTCAGCGATTTCATAACCTTTACCCTTAGTGGTTTGAGCATGGATGATCACGGGTTTACCTAATGCTTTAGCGACTTCCATCGTCTCGATCAATGATTCTATGTCATGCCCATCAACTGGTCCTATGTACTCAATACCCATCTCTTCAAATAGTATACCTGGCGTAATGAGTTTAAAAGACTCTTCAAATCTTTTTGCCATATAATGTGCACTTTCAGGTAAGTGTTCAAGTACTTTTTCTACTTTCCCTTTAAATCTCTGATAAAAAGAACCCGCCATAGTTTGCGAAAGCAGTTTCGAAATGGCACCGATAGGTTTGGCAATACTCATCTCGTTGTCATTGAGTATAATGATTACGGGATATTTTCTGTCACCCAGTTCATTGAGTGCTTCATACACCATCCCTGCAGACATACTTCCATCCCCGATAAATGCTACAGGAATCCTATCTTCCCCTTTTAGGGCAATTGATTTGGCTGCACCGACAGCCAAAGAGATAGAAGTAGAACTGTGTCCCGCCACATAATAATCATATTGAGATTCATTGGGTTTAGTATACCCGCAGATACCTCCAAATTGACGTAAAGTATCAAATGTATCCCATCTGTCTGTCAAAAGTTTATGTGCATAAGCCTGATGACTTACATCATATATAAAAGGATCTTTATCTACATCAAAAACCTTATGCATCGCTACTATAAGGTCTGTTGCCCCCATAGTTGAAGAGAGATGTCCACCATTTTTACTGACCGTATCAAGTATCTTTTGTCTGATATCTTCTGCTAGAGTATTGAGTTCTTCTATAGAATGTGATTTTAGATCTATCATTTTTTTCCTGTCAAGTATGCATTGAAAAGTTTTTTCGCAAAAACAATATGTGTATCATCATACACCAAGTCTAAGCTTTCGGCCAACTCTTTAAGTTCTTTTTTTGTCATTTTTTTCACACTAATGCAAGACGCTTCATTTTGGGTAAAATCGCTTAAAATAAAAGGTTTTACCTCTATTTCATTGACGTTTACTACCTCAATTTTTTTCACGCAATAACCTCTGAAAAATGTTTAAAAAACACATCATTTTGTCTTTCTGTCCCTATGGTAATACGCATCGCATTCATGCCATATGAAGCTAAGTTTCGAATAATAACACCGCGTTTCAGTAACGCATCGAAAATGGTTGTAGAATCCATATTTTCATCAAACAGGTACGTAATAAAATTGGTATAACTTTCAATATATTTGAATCCTTGTGCTTCAGCAAAAGCTTCATAACGTTTGATCTGTTCTTGATGCAGAGCAATAGACTTTGCCACAAAATCCTCATCTTTACACGCTTCTATGGCAGCAGCCAAAGAGAGTGTAGAAATGTTAAACGGCGGTCTCATTTTATAGAGTTCATTGATGAGTTCTGTTTGGCCTATACCATATCCTACACGCATGCCACCCAAACCATAAGCTTTAGAAAAGGTACCTAAATAAATGACATTTTCAAAGCCGAGCAGATCATTGGGTGTAATGGCATATTGTTCATCTTTAGCCGAAGCATACTCCATATAAGCACCATCTACTACTACCACTGTATCATTATCTACTGCATTAATGATCTTCAATACATCTTCTTTACTCGTTGCATCACCGGTTGGATTATTGGGAGTACAAAGATAAATGATCTCTGGTTTATACATACGGTATGCTTCCATAAATTCATCATATTTATGTTCATAACTGGCGGTACGATATATTTTGGCACCCATCTGCTTTGCATAAATTTCATACATAGCAAACGTCACTGCAGACATAAGCACTGAAGCATCTTCATGTAACACAGCCCGTGAGATAAACTCCAATACCTGATCTGATCCTGCACCAATAATGATATTGTCATCTTTTACATCAAACTTTGATGCAAGTGCGGCTTTGAGTTCAAACATACTGTCATCTGGGTAGAGATGTGCTTTACTTGCATTGGCTACAATAGCTTTTGCTGCAGCAGGACTTGTTCCTATAGGATTTTCATTGGATGCAAGTTTTACAACATCTTCCGGTGCAATGCCATATTCACGTACAACCAATTCTATAGGTTTTCCCGCTTCATATATTTTTATGTCTCTAAGGACCTTATTGAATTTCATTTTTCTTTTCTACTCTTTTATTCTATTATACATCATCAGTCTCTTTCACATAAGAGCCCAATACCTTAATCTCATCTTTATGTCTTTGCAAGATCTTTTTCACTTTTGGATCCTCTTGATGTCCCCTAAATTCTATAAAGAAAATCGATTCTCCCCCTACAATATGTGACTTTATCTTTGTCAAATTCACATTTGCTTCTTCAAAGTCATTCAAGAAATCAACCAAAGACCCCGGCGTGTTAGAGAGTCTGACAAGCAGAGATGTTTTATCATTACCTGAAACTGCATTTTCAAAATTTGAAATGATAAAAAAACGTGTTCTGTTATTGGTACTGTCTTCTACATTGTTGAAACGCACTGGCAAATTATTTAACTTTGCGGCTACCGCAGGACAAAGTGCTGCTGCTGTCTCATCTTTGAGTGCAAGTTTTGCTGCTTTGACTGTAGATTCAACAGGGATCTCTTCTACGTCATCGAAGCCCAGATCTTGTAAAAACTTACGACACTGTCCAAATGCGATATCTTTAGAGTATATTTTTGTGATCTTTTTAATGTCATCATTGAGCGTGGCAAAGGCCAGATGCACATCTATCATCACTTCTGCAATAATTTTAAGCTCATACTCATCCAAACAATTGATCGTATCACTGACAATACCGTTGGAAGAGTTTTCTATAGGTATCACACCAAATTTGGCTGTTCCCTTCGCTACTTCACGAAATATACCTTTTATAGAACTGATAGGCAGATACGAGCTCATTGCACCAAATTTTCCCTCAGCCGCCTGATGGGTAAAGCTTGCTTCTGGACCAAGATACGCTACACCTTCAGGTAATTCAAGATTTCTTGCCACGGCAAACATTTCCAAGAACAGTGCGTCGATCGCATCGTCAGTAAGTTTCCCTTCATTCTGCTTTTTCAATCGATTTAGAATAGCTTGTTCCCGTTCAGGACGGTAGATAGGCGCACCTGTGGTATTTTTCACCTCTCCCACTTTGTGTACAAGTTCCATGCGCTCATTATAGAGTTTCAACAATGTATTATCAATGGTGTCTATCTTTACTCTTAGCTCATCTAAAGTCATCTAAAAACCTTTTATTACTTTACTTTTGTAAATACTCTAATTCTAAGCGTACTTGATCATCATACGTTTCTCTTTTACGAATCAATCTGTCTTCTCCGCCTTGCAGTGCTACTTCTGCAGCTTTTGCACGGGTATTGTAGTTACTCGCCATTGTAAATCCATACGCACCTGCAGAATGTATGACAATAAGATCATTATGAGAAAGCGGAGGTAAGGGCACATCTTTACCAAAAAAGTCACCACTTTCACACACAGGGCCTACAACATCGGCGGGTGTCTTTTCATTATTGCCCTCTTTATCTTCTAACTGTACTGCCTCTATCTTATGATAGGCATTATAAAGACTTGGTCTGATCAGGTCATTCATCCCACCGTCTACAATAACAAAACGTTTATCGTCATTGACTTTTTCATAAAGTACTTTGGTAAAAAATGCGCCTGCATTGGCTACCATATAACGTCCAGGTTCACAAAGAAGTGTCACATCAAGTCCTTTGGTCGCTTCAAAGATGGTCTGAGTATACTCTTCTGCTGATATAGTGACTTCATCATCATACACCACACCTACTCCTCCACCTACATCAAAGAATTTAATGTCAATTTTAATGGCTTTAAGTGAACGTACCAAATCTGCTACGATAATACATGCTTCACTTATAGGAGAAAGCTTAGTGAGCTGTGAACCAATGTGAAAATGGATACCTATAGGATTTAGAAACTCTGACTTATTGGCATAAATATACATACGCTTAGCCATATCGATCTCAACACCAAACTTGTTCTCATGCAGTCCTGTTGAAATATAAGGGTGTGTTTGAGGATCAATGTTTGGATTGACACGGATAGAGATACGTGCCTCTTTTCCAAGCTCTTTGGCTACGAGTTCAACACGTTTCATTTCTGCTTCACTCTCTAAATTGAGAAGGAGAATGTCGTGTTCCAAAGCAGAACGTATCTCATCATCACGTTTCCCTACACCTGAAAAGATAATTTTATATTTATCTACACCTGCAGTCAGTGCTCTTTGCACTTCTCCTATACTGACACAATCAGCCCCCGCGCCAAGCTTTGCCAGATGTGCGATCACTGAAAGGTTGGAGTTTGCTTTCACTGCATAGTTAATGATGGATTTTTTACCGGCAAAAGCATCTTTTAGCGTCGTGTATCTGTTTTCAATATAATCAAAATCATAAATATACAAAGGCGTGCCGTATTTATCTGCCAATGCTTTCGTGTCAATCGTCATCTCTATATATCCTAAATTAACCCATTTTCTGTATTGAGTTCTATTTTAGGGTGATTTTATCCAAATGTTGATTAAAAGGCAGTTTTAAACGTTCTGTAGGGATTAACCGATCTTCTTTTCATCTGTAAAATAGACATACAGGCTATAAGCCAATAACAAAACAATGGGTAAAAGTGCACCAAATTCAGGAAGAAGTGCACCATTCATGCTCATGCGCCCCAAGCCAAAAAGAAGCCCCCAAATAACGAAAGTACCTGCCAAAGAAACTGCAACCACCCCTCCAAGATTCATCATTCTTGCATGGAAAGGCAATTTAAAAAATAAGATCAACACCAGTGCCAAAGCAAAAATGGGAACCAGTACTTTATCATACATTGCTGCTCTTATCGCATCTGAATTAAGATTTTGACGATCAAGTAACTTCAATGTGTTATAGACATCAATGATATTCATGGATCTACCTACATAAAGTGACTCTATGATCTTAGGTTTATACCCATCCAGAGTTTCTATGGTCTCTTTATGTTCAACACTATATCTTTGTAACTCATTATTTTTATAGATATGGGTTTTTAATATGGCGTCGTGGGCTATCCACTTCTCTCCATCAAACAGTGCCATGGGTGCTTTAATGGTATAACGTACCTGATACCCTTCTACTTTAAAAATAGTAATGTTCTGAATCTTTTTTTCTATGGGATCGAGTTTGTCAATGTAGACAAAAGTATCATTATATTTAAAAAAAAGATCATTCACGTCATAAGCAGAAAGTTCATTTTTCAAAAGAAACTGTGCTTTATCTTTGGCATAAGAAAATGCTGTAGTGTGTAGCAGTACAAATATAATGTAAGTCAATGCTGCCACAGCCAACAAAGGTCTAAAAAGTACTTTTTTATTATATCCAAAGGCATGCAGTGCACCCATAGTATTGTTCTTGACCAATGTGAGTTTTGTCATGATCAATGCAAAAACAATAGCAAGAGGATAGAGCAGACCTAACGCCTCCTGCCACATGTAGAAAATATAAAGTATCTTATAATTTGAAGCCACATCAAGTTTCTGAACATTCTGAAAATAATCGATTGAGGCAAATGCAAAAGAGAGACCAAACAGTATGGACAATAGGTTTTTAAGATAAAGTTTTGACAAATATCTAAAATAAAGGGGAGGAAAAAGAATACTCATAGGGCTAAACTTTCAATGGACTTTAAACTATATTTTGATCGTACTTCATTGAGTGTTTCAGACAATAATGCCTCACATGCATTGCTTGCATGTCCTATCAATACATCTAAATATTTTTCCTCATCCTCAGAAAAATTATGTAAAACATAGTCTGAAACTTGAGATTTATGTTCTGGCTTTCCTACACCTATTCTTACACGAATATACTCTTTTGTAAGCTGTGCATCTAACGATTTAAGACCATTATGTCCACCATGTCCACCACCTCTTTTAAAACGTACCGCACCAAAAGGAAGATCTATGTCATCATGGATCACGATCACATCTTCAAGTTCAACTTTGAAAAAATGTTTTACAGGTTGTACAGATCGACCCGAAAGATTCATAAATGTAGTAGGTTTTAAAAAAAGTGAAGAGGCGGAACGGAAAAGTTTACCCTGAAAAGAAGTTTTGGAAATATCTCGGGCAGAAAAACGATCAACCAGTTTGTCGATCGTTTTAAATCCGATATTATGTCGTGTATTTTCGTACTGTGATCCCGGATTACCTAGACCTACGAAAAGTGTCATAACGTTTTATTTAGCTTTAATAACACCACAGATAGCTACATCATCTCTATCCATTATTGTACAATTTGCAGGTGCTTCAATATCTCTTACAAGAATTGATTCATCTCTGTCTAGTGGCTCAACATCAAGATCAAAGTTAGCAGGCATAGCTTCGATCGTACCTCTTAGTTTTAATCTTTTTTTAGACAATACAAGTACACCTTTATTTTTAAGACCCACTGGTATTCCGTGTGTGATAACAGGTACAAGGAAGTTTGTTACCTGACCTGGTACAGCTACTCTTAAATCTACGTGCACTACATCACCATTTACTGGGTGAAGTTGATACTCTTGGATAAATACATTGATCTCTTTGTCGCCAACTTTAACTGGGAATGCAAGTGTCTCTTTATTTCTAATTGTTCTTACAAATTCTCCACGTTTAAATGCCGCATTGATATTTTCAACGCCATTTGCATAAATGTTTGCGATTAGATAACCATCTCTTTTAAGCTTCTTTGCATTCACTTTACCGATACTCTCTCTAACGATACCTTCTAACATATCTGTCCTTTATTACATTGTATAATTTTTTACGCAATACATTACTGTATTTAGTAAAATAGACGCGAATTATACCCAATTTGTATTAAACTAATCTTCTTTACTCTTCCTCATCTTTAAAGGCAAATACGTCTACTTCTTTATCATCAGCATACTCATCTACAATGGCACCTTTACCCACACCTTGCATTTTGAGTTTCATATCGGCTGGATTTGTAGCATATTCCAAGGCTATTTCCTCTGTGATCTCACCTTTACGTAAAATATCAAGTAATGCTTGGTCAAATGTTTGCGTACCATAGATCTCTTTCCCCTCAAAAAGTGCATCAGGGATCTCTGCATCTCTGTTCTCCATAATAAGCTGTTCAATTCTTGATGTTTTTTTGAGGACCTCGATCCCCGCAACTCTTCCGCCTGTTTTAGTAGGGATCAGCCTTTGGGAGATAACCCCTTCAAGTACGGAAGCCAGAGACATACGGATTCTATTTTGCTCTTCATTACCAAACATACCGACAATTCTGTCTATCGTCTCTTTGGCATCAAGTGTATGCAGGGTTGAAAAAACAAGGTGACCTGTATTGGCGGCATGCAGTGCAATGTCAATCGTCTCCAAATCCCGCATTTCCCCAACAAGTATGATATCGGGATCTTCCCTGAGTGCTGCTCTAAGCGCATCAGAAAAAGAATGTGCATCCTGACCGATACCTCTTTGATTGATCAGACATCCTCGGTCTTTATGTACAAATTCTATAGGGTCTTCTACCGTAATAATATGCTTTTTCTGTTCTCTGTTGATCTTATCGAGAATGGCTGCAAGTGTTGTAGATTTACCTGAACCTGTTACCCCGGTAACCAAAACCAGTCCTCTCTGAATTTCTGTGAATGTCTTAATCACCGGTGGCAAATTAAGTTCATCCAGTGTTAAGATCTTCACTGGAATAATACGAAGAACAGCAGACAACCCATCCATCTGATAAAAAAAGTTCACACGAAATCGATTTTCTTCTCCCAATACGTAAGAAAAATCCAGATTCTTGTCTGTCACAAGTTTTTCATACTGGTCGGATGTTGTGATCTCACGTGCCAGCTTATCCATCATCTCTGCACTAAGAGGATCCTGTCCCAGTACTTTCAATACACCATGTATGCGTACTCTTACCTGGGAACCACTCTTTAGGTGAAGGTCACTCCCACTATTACTGATCATTGTTCTAAGATAGAGTTTGAGTTTTTCTTCCATAAGGATAGACTCCTGTGTATTATTTATTTTAACGTATCAAGCATCTCTTTAAATGCTTTTTCAAAAGCATCAAGTCCCTCTTTTAAGAGTTGTGCGTATACTTCTTCCATATCAAATCCATTGTCTGCTAATTTCGTAAAATATCCATTGATCTCAGAGTCTTCCAAAGGGAATTTTGGCGCAGTGGCTTTGGTCGAAATGTAAGATTCTATTGTAGCTAATGGTGCTGTATTAACAGAGTGAGGTGCCAAAAGTTCTCTCATATAGTAATCTGCTGCTAAAGTATCACCTTTCACGCCTGTACTTGCAAAAAGTGTACGTACACTTGGCATATGATTGGCTTCAATAAGATTATAAATTTTTGCTGCATTATAGAAACCTGTTTTCGATACAGACATCCCTTCTTTCTCTAGATCCCCATCCAATAATCGGTCAAAACGGCTGACAAACACAGAAATCACTGCTTCTGTTCTTTCTCCTCCGGATGCTTCAAATCCATCCATCCCTTTTTTCATGGCTTTCAAACATTTTTGTGCCTGTTTAGGAGAAAAAATAAGTGTCGCATTAACAGAGATACCGTTACATAAGAGGTCAGTCATTGCATCATATCCTGCTTCTGTCGCAGGTACTTTGATCATCACATTAGGTTCACCGATCGCTGCAAAAAGTCTTTTCCCTTCATCGATGGTACCCTGAGTATCATTAGAGAGAAAAGGATCTACTTCTATAGAGATATATCCGTCATTCCCTGCATCATAAGATGCTCTTAATGCCTGTGCAGCAGTACGAATATCATCAATGGCAAGTGCTTCATATTTCTCTTTAGCACTTTTCCCCGCAAGTACAGCTAGCTGCTCTTTGTACGCAGGTGATGTCGTAATAGCAGAAGCAAATATAGAGGGGTTGCTTGTTGCACCGTTAATGGTTCCATTGCCTATGAGTTTTGAAAACTCATTTTTTAAATAATCTCTTTCAACGAAGTCTAACCACAAAGAGAAATTTATGTCTCTATTTACCATCTTTTATTCCTTATATTCCCATATAAATTCAGTCCATTTACCAATATCACTTGATTTTTCTGTTGCAATGGCCAAAGTATCAAGAAAGATATCTCTTTCAACCACCTCTGCACCCAAACTTATCATATGATCTGTTTTCATTTGACAGTCTATAAAATCATAGCCTCTACTGCCTAAAACGTCACTTAGTGCTTTAAAAGCTACTTTGGATGCATCAGGGGTCAAAGAGAACATTGACTCTCCAAAAAAAGCTTTTCCCAAGGCTATTCCATACAAACCTCCCACAAGTTTGCCCTCTTTATAAACTTCTACGCTGTGCGCAAACCCTTCATGATGCAGTCTTGTATAGGCTTCTTCCATTTCAGGCACGATCCATGTAGCCTCTTGCCCTTCTCGTGTGACAGTCGCGCAGTGATGGATCACTTCAGAAAAATGTTTATCAAAGCTAACGGAAAACTTTCCAGAACGTAACACCCTTCTAAAAGATTTACGAATATAAAACTTATCAGTATAAAGTAAAAGTCGTGGATTTGGAGACCACCAGAGAATGGGGTCACCCTTAGTGAACCAAGGGAATATACCATTTTTATAAGCAGCTAAAAGCCTTTGGGAAGAGAGATCCCCTCCATAAGCAAGTAAGCCCTCTTCATCAGTACAAGAAGGGTTGGGGAAATCAAGAAAGTATTGACTTAACTGCGGTACATAAAACTCATCTTCCATGCTCAATCTATTTTACAGTGAACTCAAATGTCAATGTGTCACTCTTATAGTTAACTTTTACTAAACCGCCTTTTTTAAGTTTTCCAAAAAGTATCTCATCTGTGAGTCCTTCTTTTACTTTTTCATCGATCACACGTGCAATGTGTCTGGCACCATAACGCTTGTCATAGCCTTCTTCAGCCAAGTACTCTTTTGCTTTTTTACTCAACTCTACTGTCACACCTTTAGGTTTAAGCAATACATTTAATTTATCTATTTCTCTATCTACGATAGTCACCAGTTCTTTGATACCAAGCACATTAAATTCGATGGTAGCACTTAAACGGTTTCTAAACTCCGGAGAAAAGAACGCTGTCAATGCTTTATCCGTCTTCATTGAGGTGTCTTTATTGAAGCCCATTACATTGGCTTCTTTTGTACCTATGTTAGACGTCATGATCAAAATAACATTTTTAAAATCAGACACTACACCATTGTTATCTGTCAACTTGGCACCATCCATCACCTGAAGTAAAATATTCATAATATCAGGATGTGCTTTTTCTACCTCATCAAGCAGCAATACCGTATGCGGATGTTTTTTGATCATCTCTGTTAACAGTCCACCTTGTTCATACCCGACATATCCCGGAGGCGCCCCTACTAAACGAGAGATGGTATGCGGTTCCATATATTCACTCATATCGAGTCTCTCAAAGTGTACATGCATGGTTTGGGCCAATTGTATAGCAAGTGCTGTTTTACCCACACCTGTTGGGCCCACAAAGAGAAAACTTCCTATAGGTCTATTATCTGCATTGAGTCCTGCATAAGAGCGTTTTATTGCAGTCGATAATGCGCCTATGGCTTCATCCTGTCCAATGATATATGCTGAGAGGTCTTTTTCAAGCATTTTGAGCTTTCTAGTGTCATCTGTCCCTATCACCGTAGAAGGAAGCTTCAAACTCTTAGCCACACTCTCTTCAATATCTTTAGATCTGACCGTCACACCTTCTTGCCCCCGAAGCATAAAATGAGCACCTACTTCATCGATGATATCCATCGCTTTATCAGGTAAAAACCTATCATGAAGATATTTTACAGAAAGGTCTATCGATGACTGTAGTGCCCCATCTGTGAAACTGATCTTATGATAATCCTCATACTTATGCTGAATACCCTTTAAGATAGTAAAGGTGTCTTCCACACTCGGTTCCTCCACATCTATTTTCGCAAATCTTCGGCTCAGTGCTTTGTCTTTGTCAAAAAAGTTTCTATACTCTGTATAGGTTGTTGCACCGATACACTTCAGGTCACCACGTGCCAGT
>QMKT01000036.1 GCA_003646505.1 Campylobacterota bacterium | reverse complement strand
GGACGCCTACAAGCAAAAGGTCATTACTGTACTTTTTTTGAAGGGTGTTCAAGTAGGAAAGTTCCCCTATACAAGGAGGACACCATGTTGCAAAAAGGTTGATCAAAACAATGTCTTTGTTGTTGTGCTGAAAAATGACTTGATCATTAGTAAGTGTGACTTTATGACTTTTACTTTTTGTGTTGAGAAGCATAAAAGTATCTGTGCCGGTCATGTGCTCAGGTATTTCAGTAGAAGGTGACGTAGGTGAGGTATTGTCATCGTGTGGTTTTGTTTGTCCGTTGGCTTTAACACTTTTTCCCCGGACTGAATTGTCCTGAGATTTGGAAACAAATTCAGTCGTATTTTCAATGGGTATAGGGGTTTCATCAGGTTTTTTATCTTCACATCCTGTTAAACTTATGAGTAATATGGATAAAAGTAGAGCAGATATTTTGTGCACACAGTCCCTTTTGCTATAATTAGTATAGCGATTATAGCTAAAGAGCATTAAATTATAACGGATTGGTATGATAAAAGAAGATAGCAAAAAAGCATTTAGAAGTGATTGTTTAAAGCGATTAAAAAAAACGTCGGCATTAGGGTCTTATGCAAAAGACAAAAAAATTTTAACTATTTTGTATACATATATCGTGCAAAGTAATGCTCAAAATGTAATGCTTTATCTGCCATTAGAGATTGAAGTGAATTTGTATCCGCTCATACAGCGTTTACGAAAAGAAAAGAGAAAACTCTATGTACCATTTATGGAAGGTGCAAGTTTTAGATTGGTAAAATATAGACTACCACTCTTACAAAAAAAGTTTGGTATTAAAGAACCAAAAGATTCAAAACAATATAGAAAAAAACAAATAGATATTGCCATAGTCCCTATAGTAGGTGTAGATGTGACACATAGACGTGTTGGATTTGGGAAGGGCATGTATGATCGATTTTTTGAAAAGAATAAAAAAAATATAAAACAAGTCGTTTTTGTTGCGCGTGAATTGTGTTATGCAAAAGAGATTGTAACTGATGATTATGATGTAAGGGCAGACATGATACTCACGCCTTAGACGTGAAGGATTAATAATGTTAGGTATAATTACCGCAGGTGTTGCAGGGGTATCCACGGGAGCGGCTATAGCTTACTTTTGGACTAAAAAAGTAGCTAAAAATAGTTTTTCACATATAGGAATAGAAGCAAAAGCGAAAGCAAAAGCTATTGAAAATGAAGCAGATATCTTGCTTGAAAAAGCCCATGTCAAAATCAAAGAAAAAGAGATCGAACTTGAAGGTGAGTTTCAAAAACGTGTAGCAAAAGTAGATGAACGTAATCGTACTTTGATCCTGCAGACAAAAGAGTTTGTGGCAGAAGAAAATGCACTTAAACTTTTAGAACAAAGAGTTTTAGAGAAAGAAGTACATCTTAAAAAACTAGAAGCAGAGAAAAAAGAAACGATCGCGCTCACTGTAGAAAAAATGCAAAATGTGGCTTCTTTGACTAAAGACGAAGCCAAAGTATATATTTTAGAAAAAGTGGAAGAACAGAGCCGTGCAGAGGTTGCAGGTATTGTACGTAAGTATGAACAGATAGCCAAAGAAGAGGGTGAGAAAAAAGCCAACTATATTTTAGCTCAGGCAACTACACGTTATGCAGGAGAGTTTGCGGGTGAAAGGCTTATTAATATTATTACCTTACCCAGTGATGAGCATAAAGGGCGTATCATAGGGAAAGAGGGACGTAATATCAAGTCTCTTGAAATGTTGTTGGGTGTTGATATTGTGATCGATGAAACACCTGGAGTGATTCTGGTGAGCTCTTTTAACCTCTATAGAAGAGCTATCGCAACGCGGGTCATAGAGATACTTGTGGAAGATGGCCGTATTCATCCGGGGCGGATCGAAGAAGTCCATGCAAAAGTAGAAACAGAGTTTGAAGATAAAACCTATGAAGAGGGTGAAAATATAGTAATAGAGTTAGGCCTTTTCCCTATGCATGAAGAGCTTATAAGACTGCTCGGACGTATGAAGTACAGAGCCAGTTATGGTCAAAATGCACTGGCACATACTTTGGAAGTTGCCAGACTGGCACGTGTAATGGCAGCAGAGATGGGTGGAGATGAAAAGTTGGCTCTGCGTGCAGGTTTGTTGCACGACATTGGTAAAGCATTGACACAAGATATGGGTGGGTCACATGTAGATATAGGGGCAGACCTTTGCCGTAGACATGGAGAACATCCCACTGTCATCAATGCCATTTATGCTCATCATGGACATGAAGAGCCTGACTCTGTTGAATCTGCAGCAGTATGTACAGCAGATAAGCTCTCTGCCGCGCGACCAGGAGCAAGAAGAGAAGTACTTGAAAGTTTTACCAAGCGTGTAAAAGAAGTAGAAGAGATTGCATTGGGTAAATCTTATGTCAATCAGGCTTATGCGATCAATGCAGGCAGAGAGATACGTGTTTTTGTCAACGCCCAAAAAATGTCCGATAATGAAGCAGTACTCCTAAGTAAAGAGATAGCCAAGGAGATACAGGAAAAGGTACAGTACCCTGGTGAGATAAAAGTGAATGTAATAAGAGAAGTAAGGGCTGCATCTTATGCAAAGTAAATTGTAAAATCGTTATAATGTCCAGAATATATTTAAAGGAAAAAAGATGAAAAAATTGTTAATAGGATTGTTGTTTTTAGGTTTGAGTGTTCAAGGTTATGCAAAAGATACCATTGTTGTACTCGAGACTAATGTAGGAAAGATAGAATTAAAACTTTATCCTAAAGTTGCACCGCTTGCTGTAGAGAACTTTACTACACATGTCAAAAATGGATACTACAATGGACTTATCTTTCATAGGATCATTAAAGGGTTTATGATCCAAGGTGGTGATCCTACAGGTACAGGTAGAGGTGGTGAGTCAATTTGGAAAAAAGATTTTAAAGATGAATTTGCAAATAATGTTGTTTTTGATAAACCTTTTTTACTTGCTATGGCTAACAGAGGACCTGTTACAAACGGAAGCCAGTTTTTTATAACACTTGCTCCTACAGGTTGGTTAAACGGAAAGCATACCATCTTTGGTGAAGTGATAAAAGGGAAAAATGTTGTACAAAAAATGGAAAATGTATCTGTTTCTCCAGGTAATAATGTGCCAATGTTCAAACAAGTGATCAAGAAAGCGTATATCAAAAAATAGATGAATCTAGATACATTACGAGAAGAACGAAAAAAATGGCTTACATGGAAAAATATCATTCCCTATCAGGAAGCCATTAAAAAGCTCAAAGCGTATGAAAATATTGAACTTAAACTTGGAGACAAGGTTGAAGTTCAAATAGAAGATCTGAGCCCTCAAGATGCAGCGCAGATCAAAGAGACAGCATTGCTGATGAAGCCTTGGCGAAAAGGGCCGTTTCAACTTAATGACCTTTTTATAGATTCCGAATGGCAAAGTCAGATCAAATACAATTTACTTGAACCACACTTTGATCTTCAGGATAAAATTGTAGGAGATATAGGCTGTAATAACGGATACTATTTATTTCGTATGCTCGCACAACACCCTAAAAAGCTTATTGGTTTTGATCCTTCTGCCATTTATTATTCACAATTTCAATTTATCAATCATTTTGTAAAGTCTGACATTGTGTATGAACTTTTGGGTGTGGAACATGTTGCGTTTTATGAACACAAGTTTGATACACTTTTTTGTTTAGGTGTACTCTATCACAGGTCTGATCCTGTCGCAATGCTCAAATCACTTTTTAAAGGTCTTAATAAAGGTGGAGAACTCATCTTAGACACGTTTATGATAGATGGTGAGGGTGAAATGTGTTTAACACCTAAAGACCGTTATTCGAAGATACCAAACATCTATTTCGTTCCTACAGTGGCTGCCCTTAAAAATTGGTGCCACAGAGCAGGGTTTGAAACCGTTGAAGTACTTGAAATGATGAAAACAGAACGGCATGAACAACGAAAAACAGAGTGGATAGATACGCAAAGCCTAGAAGATTTCCTCGATCCCAAGGATGATACAAAAACCGTAGAAGGCTACCCGGCACCTAAAAGAATTTATATAAAAGCTATTAAAGCATTAAAATAAGGTTAAACTTTTCTTAGAACAGGCTACTTTTATTTTTAAATAAGGTACATTTAGCTATAAATACGCTAATAAAAGAGAAAAGTGGAAAAACTTTAAGATTTACTACTTTTCCATTGATTGGAAATAAATGAGAATATTAACTGTAGGTTTCGGCGATGAATACGTTAAAGAACTAGAAAAAGAATTAGATAAATATTTTATTTGTATTGTTGATAATGCAAAAGATATCTATGATGCAACAAATTTTACAGACTTTAGACACTATGAACTTGTTATTATTGTTGATGAAGGTGTCAAGTATTCACTTGAACGTTATGTCAATGAAGTAAAAAAGAAAAAGAGTGAAACAAAGATCATGATACTAACAAGTAATCTTAATCAGCAAGCTGCTTTTTATGCTTTAGGTGTAGATGATGTGATCTATCAGCACTGTGAACACCCTGATCTTATAGCCGCTAGAGTGTTAGCCAATATGAGACATCTTTTTGGCACACAAGTTACGATTGAAAAACTAGTGATCGACATAGCCAATAAAAAGATAGAGTATGATGAAAAGATCGTTTCTTTGAATGGTAAAACATTTGATATCTTGGCGTATCTGGCGCTTCGTAAGCAAAGGGTGTTTTCAAAAGATGAGATCATTAATGCACTTTGGGAAGAGCCTGAGTATGTGAGTGATAATACTGTAGAGGTTGCTATCAACCAAATTCGTAAGCGTTTGAAGAGTATTCTTGGTTTTCAGGTGATTCATACAGTTCGTAGACGTGGGTATAAATTTTCATACTAAATCACTTATTTCATCATATCTTTGAACGAATGGGTTTGGTTCCATTCGTTCACTTACTAAATGTAAGCTCCCTCTCTTCACCAAACCCTTTCATCCAAACCTATAATAAACTAAGTGTTTAGTATATACACTTCTTGCTATAATAGTTAAGATCGTCTAGGATAATTATGCAACTCAATACTCATCTAAATATAGACACCTCATTATGTGGTAAGGTTGTCAAACTACAAGAGAACTACGCTGAAGTACTTTTACATACCACAAAAGAAATGTCTGCTGATACCCAAGGTTTAGTACATGGGGGTTTTGTATTTGGGGCTGCTGATTATGCGGTGATGTCTGCTGTGAATGATCCTGATGTTCTTTGGGATCAAGGTCTTTATAAATTTAAAGATGAAAAGGTATTTGTCACTAGCGGTATAGGTGAGATAGGGCTCCCATTACGGTTTTTGATACCACCAGTGATTGATGTGTTGGAGCTGTATTAATATTTGACAATAAATTTGTTGTAACATTATAAAAATGTAGGGTGGGCATTCCTGCCCACCAACAATCGTTTACGATTGATACTCTAAATCCAGATCTTCATCCAAATTATACCAATCTTCATCATAAAATCCATTTTTAACAAATTTACTAAATGACGAAAACTCCCAATCCTTAGCAGCGTTTGATAATTTATGTTTTACAGGATTATAATGTACATAATTCCTATACTTTTCTAACTCATTTTCATCTCTAATTGTATGCTCATAATACCGCCTTTGCCATACTCCTAATTCTCTTTTGTTACTTTGGCTTTGTGTTGTTTGAAAAGAATGTTTAATATTTTTAGAAAAATACATTTTTATAGATGTAATGATATTTGGGTATTCATCTGCATTTCTGGGAAGTAGTATCATGTGTAGATGATCTGGCATGATGGATATGCAGTCTATAGTGTAGTCAAAATATTGTTTTGAGTTTGCAAAAGCTTGTCGGAGCAGAGCAATGTTATCTATGAGTATAGGTCTTCTTTTTTCTGTATTTATAGTAATGAAGTATGCGTGACCTTCTGCAAATATTCTTGTGTAGTTTGGCATAATAAAAATCTCCGATTTTTTGGTGGGCAGGAATGCCCACCCTACATAAGATAAAATAAATAAACTAAATTGTTTTTTTAACTTGCTCTATCCAATAAGGCATAACTCTCTGTTCTGCTTTAAGAGTGGTAGTCATACCATGTCCTGGATAGACAGTATAATCTCCATCTAATGTCATCGCTTTTTCTAAACTTTTTACCATCTCTTCGCCTGAAGAAAAAGGGAAGTCCCATCTTCCAATGCTTTGTTCGAAGAGAAAATCTCCGGAGAACCATACATCGTCTATTTCTATGATACTACATCCTGGTGTATGTCCCGGGAAAAGTCTGAATTGTATCTTGATACCTTCGATATCCAGTGTTTCATCTCCTACTACTTCATAGTCTGCTGTACTTGGAGGTGTAGGTTGTCCTAGTGGACAGTTGTGGAGCATAAAAGCATCACCTTTGGGACAGTAGATGGGAACTTTAAGTGCTTCTTTTACTTCCTGATTTGACCACACGTGGTCGAAGTGCCCATGGGTATTTAGTATGGCTACAGGGTTTGTGACATTATCGAGTACCCACTTTGTTGCACCCATGCCAGGGTCTATGATGAAGTCTTTTCCTTCTATTGTAACGATGTAACAGTTAGTTTGTGTTGCACCCATAGGTTGTATTTTGATTTCCATGTGTTATAATTCTCCTATGAATTTTTATGAACTTTTAGAACAGGCTATTATAAGTGATGATATACTCTTAAAAGAAGAATTGACTGCTCAATGTTTGGAGTATTGTAGCCAAAATGAGGTTAGGGTTGATGAATCATTTGACCCAATACAGTTTAACACACCTTCTTATTCATCCAAATGTACCATAGTCTTACCTAAAGACCTACCACATAGAAAAGACTTTGCCAGTAAAGAAGGCTTAGCTACTTTAGTACACTCCATAATACACATAGAATACTCAGCTATAGATCTGGCACTTGATGCTGTATACCGTTATCCTCAAATGCCTCAGGCATATAAAGTAGATTGGTTGGTAGTAGCAGAAGACGAGATACGTCATTACAAAATGTTAAATGTACTTTTGGAAGAACTTGGCTTCTCTTATGGAGATTTTCCCGTGCATTGTGGGCTTTTTGATGCTGCTAATAACACAGCGCACAGCATACTTGATCGTATGGCGATAGTCCCTCGGTATTTTGAAGCATCGGGACTTGATGTGAGTCCGCAGATCATTAAAAAGCTCGACAATAAACGTAAGATCCCTGCCATTGCAAAACTGATAGAAACATTGAATATCATTTATGAAGAAGAGATAGATCATGTTCTCAAAGGGGATAAGTGGTTTAAAACTCTTTGTGAAAAAGAGGGGAAAGATGTCTCTGTCTACTTTGAAATACTTGAACGTTATGATCTTCTCTCTAAACACAGACCACATGTCAATGTAGAAGCCAGAAAAGAAGCAGGGTTTAGCTGTATTGAAATTAAAAAACTTGGTGCAAAGGTTTGTGAGTGAAACATTTTTTTGAAATGATGTTCTTTAGCCCACAATGGTACCATTATCCGCTTATTGTCATTTTGACTCCTTTGTCATTACTGTATGGTGCCGGTATGTTTGTACGTAGGGTACTGACATCTCAAAAAGCCTTTGGTATTCCTATTGTCTCTGTGGGAAATCTTATCGTTGGAGGTTCAGGAAAAACACCTTTTGTGATCGCCTTGGCTTCCAAATTTGAGGGTGTTACTATTATCTCGCGCGGATATGGCAGGTTAAGTACAGGGTTGATAGAAGTGAGCCGTGAGGGTGAAATACTGGTAGATGTAGAACAGAGTGGAGATGAACCTATGCTGATGGCTCAATCACTGCCCAACTGTTCTGTCATTGTATCTGAAGATAGACATAAAGCGATCGAACTGGCTAAAAGTTCTGGAGCAAAACTGATCATACTGGATGACGGGTTTAACCGTGTAGAGATACAAAAATATGAGATACTTCTAGAACCTGCAAGCATCAAAAACTATTTACCTTTTCCTGCAGGAGCATTTAGAGAGTTTTGGTTTAGCAGGAGAGTTGCAGATATAGTGTTAAAAGAAGAGAGAGATTTTCAGAGGGTGGTAGAGATAGCAGATGTTACTAAGCGTATGGTTTTATTGACAGCTATTTCAAATCCTCAAAGACTGGATAAATATTTACCCGAGAATGTTCTGGCTAAAATGTATTTGGAAGATCATGCTTATTTTGATAAAGCTATGATCTTAAGTTATGTACAACAGCATGAGGCCAGCAGTCTGTTATGTACATCAAAAGATAAAGTAAAGCTAGAAGGGATTGATATTCCACTATCTGAAATGAAACTGAAACTAACAGTAAATAATGATATAATTATTAAGATAGAATCATATATTGAAGGATTTAAACGTGAGAGATAATATAGAAGTGGTTAAAACACTACTCGAAGCGTTGCCTTATATTAAACGTTTTTCCAATGAAAAGATCGTTATTAAGTATGGTGGTTCTGCTCAGACAAGTAATATTCTGAAAGAACAATTTGCCCAAGATATTGTACTCTTGCATTTAGTTGGTATGAAGCCTATAGTGGTGCACGGCGGGGGTAAAAGCATTACTGATATGCTCTCTGCGTTAAATATAGGTACAGAATTTGTAGAAGGACAGCGTGTGACAACAAAAGAGGTCATGCGTATTGTTGAAATGGTACTCTCTGGCAGTATCAACAAAGAGATAGTCTCGTTACTTGATAATCATGGAAGTAGAGCAATCGGTATCTCGGGAAAAGATGGCGGGTTTTTAAAAGGTTTGCCGAAAGATTTTGATAACTTTGGGTATACAGGAATCATAGAACATGTTGAACCGGAGATAGTGAACAATATCATTGAAGATGGTGCTGTTCCTGTCATTGCACCTATTGCAGGGAGCAGTACTGTGGGTCACCCTGGATTTAACATCAATGCTGACCTTGCAGCATCTAAAATAGCCGTTGCAATGGAAGCACGTAAGATACTTTTTTTAACAGATACACCAGGTGTATTGGATAAAGAGATGAAGCTCATTACCAACTTAAGTATTGAGAAAACAGAAGCATTGAAGGCGGACGGAACCATACACGGTGGTATGGTTCCCAAAGTAGATGCCTGTATTGAAGCGTTACGTGGCGGTGTAAAAAAAGCACATATTATAGATGGACGAGTGGAGCACTCTTTATTACTTGAAATACTGACAAGTTCAGGTGTGGGGACATGTATTGAACTTTAAGAAAGGAATCTGAAATGCTGCAAAAAAGTAGTTTTGTTTTGTTGTTATTTGTGTCAGTACTATCATCAGTAATTTTTGCTGCAGAATTGGTTCCTCTTCCTACAAGTTTGAAAGTGGATGCCAAAAAAGTGCAATTAGGGAAAAAACTTTTTTTAGATCCAATACTTTCAAAAGATAAAAAGTTTTCATGTATGACTTGTCATAATTTACTGCATAATGGAGCAGATAATAGTGCTTATACAAAAGGTATAGATGAAAAGAAGGGACATTTTAATGTACCTACTGTCTATAATGCTGTGTATAACTTCAGACAGTTTTGGGACGGGCGTGCCAAGAATCTTAAGGAACAGGCTCTTAATCCTATTATAAACCCTGTTGAAATGGGTAATTCAATGCCAGTTGTATTGCGAGATCTCAAAAAGAATAAGGAATATAGTGCGCTGTTTGAAGCACTCTATGACGATGGTATTACTGAAGATAATTTGGCAGAAGTATTAGCTGAATTTGAAAAAGCACTTATTACACCTAATTCACCTTTTGACAGGTATTTAAATGGGGATATCAACGCCTTAAATAAGTATGAAATTGAAGGGTATAGGTTATTTAAAACAAAAGGGTGTATTTCCTGTCATAATGGTATTAATATAGGGGCTAATCTCTATAATAAATTTGGTATTTATAAAGATGCAGATAGTGAAGAACTTGGACGTTATAATACGACGCACAGAGAAGAAGATAAATATGTATTTAAGGTACCTTCTTTGAGAAATGTTGCACTTACTGCGCCTTATATGCATGATGGACGTGCCAAAACATTGGAAGACGCAGTTAATATTATGACAAAATATCAGTTGGGTCGTCCTATGAAGAAGGATGATCTTCTCCATATTGTAGAGTTTCTTAATACTCTTACGGGAGAATTACCAGAGATCGTGAAGGATATAGATGTTCAGCATCAATAGTTTTTTTAAAAAAAATGTTGATGGAGCCATGATACTTCTGTTATTCTTTGTTGTTTCCCTTGCTATTCTTTTTTACTATTTACAAAATGTCAATACCAATATTAAGAACAACGATCAATACATGAATGGTGTTGTAAAACTACAGAATTACAATCAAGCTATTGATAATACTTTGATGCGTTCATATCGTTATTTGGATAATGATCAGATCGCAGAGACTACAAAACAGTTTGACATAGAGTTACTTGCACTTCAAGAGAATGAAATACATGTAGCGTTCAGCTCTGAGGTGGCTGCACTGTTGAAACAGATCAGTACCCTATATGAGATAAAAACAGACGTGATAGAAAGATTTAAAACGTTAAATGCAAGAATTATAAGTGCTGTTTATTATTTATATGAATTAGAAATCTCACTTAGGCAAAAAGATATCGAAAATGGTCAAGTTCAAAAGTTGCTGGGTGATATTTTATATAAAATAGGGCAGGTTTTCATGGGTAGAGACTTAGATGAATTACATCTGGAGCAAGACCTGGTCAGCCTAAATTTACATCGTTCAGGAGATGAAGTTCTTGATTACTTTTATGGACACAGCAAACAGGTTTTAAAAGATATAAGAGCATTAAACTCACTTTTAAAACAAAATAAGACATTGGCGTTAGATGATACTATTGATTCATTGAGTGTGCTTTTGGAGTATGAATCACGGCGTAATAAGCAAGCAGAAGGTATGATCGGACAGGCATTTTTTATATTTGCACTTATTATTTTAATTGTATTAGTGTATACCTACTTAAAAGTACTCAGAAATAGAGCTGAAGTATTCTACTTGGCGTATCATGATACTTTAACAAAACTTCCTAACAGAGCAGAGTTTGAGCGCTATATAAATGAACGGGTAAATGAAAAACATAAAGGTAAAAAGAACTTCATTGTCTTGTTTATAGACCTGGACCGATTTAAAATTATCAATGATACTTTAGGTCATGATATTGGGGATGAAATGCTCGTTGTTCTTGCTGATCGTATCAGTAATATATTGGGCAAAGGAAATCTTCTTGCACGTATAGGTGGGGATGAGTTTGTCTCCATTATTGAAAATAAGAAAGATATAGATTCGATAGATATTTTAGTGAATAAAATTGCTTCTATTATTCGAGAGCCTATACAGATAAGAGAATATAGTTTAAATACTTCTGCAAGTATAGGGATCGCAAAATACCCTGATGACGGTCAGACTAAAAGTATGCTGCTTAAGCATGCAGACTCTGCGATGTATCACGCTAAAGACAATGGCGGTGATACTTATGCCTTTTATACTGAACAACTCTCCATCAAGATACATAGACGTTTGGAGTTGGAGCAGGAGTTAGTGCATGCCTTGAAGAAGCAGGAATTTATTTTACATTATCAGCCGCAATATCATTTGTCTACAGCTAAGATCACTGGAGCAGAGGCATTGATCCGTTGGAATAGTCCTGTACTTGGAAATGTTTCTCCTGTAGAATTCATCCCAGTGGCTGAAGACACAGGGCTGATAGTTGAGTTAGGGTATTTTGTATTTCGTTCTGCCTGCCAAGAGTACATGAAATGGAAAGATCAAGGATTGGAACTTAATTTAATTGCAATTAATATTTCATCTGTACAGTTGCGCCAAGCGGATGCTTTTGAAAATTTTAAAAGCATTATTGATGAGACTGGTATAGAAGCTAAAAATATTGAAATTGAATTAACAGAACGGTATATTATGGAATATGCCACGGGGAAGTTGACTATTCTTGATGATCTGCGCAGTTTAGGCTGCCGAATCTCTATTGATGATTTTGGTACAGGGTATTCATCTATGAGTTATCTTAAGAGTTTGTCTATAGATACGATCAAGATCGATAAATCTTTTATTTCAGAGATCACAACAAATGAACATGATGCCCAGGTGGCTAAGACAATTATAGTATTGTCTCAAAGTTTAGGATATGAAGTGATCGCTGAAGGCGTTGAAACACTGGAACAGGAAAATGTACTGAGATCCTACAATTGTGATATGGCACAAGGGTATTATTTTGCCAAGCCAATGGATAGTGAAAGTTTTATACATATATATCATGAAAAACAGATTTTGTAAATCTTTTAAAAAATAATACGCCATTTTATTCTTTATTAAGAATATAGTGTTACAATTAAATATACGGTTTAACTGTATTGAAAAAGCCAAATTCATCGCGAGGTGAGTACGGAAAGTCCATGGATCTCACGTAGAAAGCCAGACTACCAATAGAGAGTTAAACTATCTAACTTCTTAGAAAGTTTCTTTTCTTCTATTACCAAGTATTTTAGTGTTCTGTTTGTTCTAG
>QMKT01000035.1 GCA_003646505.1 Campylobacterota bacterium | reverse complement strand
GGTCTTGAATATAATTTAACTATAACAGATTTAAGTCCCACTACTCCAGCGGCCACAACTGCATCTGAACTCATACGAAAACTAAATATAATCAGTATGCCTGGCGGATCAAGAACTTATAGTCTGTAGTAACATTTTATGTTATAATTAAACAAAAGAGAAAAAGGGTTAATAATGTATTGTGGAAATCGGAAAGCATTTACAATGCTTGAACTTGTATTTGTTATTGTGGTCATTGGTATTTTGTCGGCTATAGCCATACCTAAATTTGCTGCTACACGAGGTGATGCCATTATGACTAAAGCGAAAGCAACAGTAGGATCTGTACGAAGTGCTGTAGCCACAGAAAGGCAAAAACGTATTTTACGTGGAAATTTTGCCATTATCACTAAGTTAAGCAGTAGCGCAACTTTAGGAAATGCAGTCTTTGATGCTTTTGATGGAAATGCAAGTAGACCTGTACTGGAATATGCGCCATTATCTTGTGCAACTGCCACATCAACATCTTGTTGGAGGGAAACCACTACTGCTTCAGGTACAACTGCCGCTCCAACTAAATATACTTTTAATTTACCGACTTCAGGTGGTGTAGTATTTTTGTTGCAAAATAACAGATTTGAATGTGAAACACCTACGAATCAGTATTGTAAAGAGTTAACTCAATAATTTGCTCTACTATAAAATTCTAATCCTTAAGTCAAGCGCCCCAAGCTTGACTTATGCTTCTTCTCAATCATTAACCATAGGTTCCATAGTTTCTGTACCTTTAAAAACTACATTCAAAGATGCGGTTATTGTAGAGGAAGTTAAAAAACCTGAATTTGAAACAGTAGAGATAGCTTCTGTTTCAAGTAAATTTTACACTAATGAACAAATGGAGATAGCAAAGTTCATCTCAGAGTATTATTTCTCTTCTTTTGGGGAAGCGATCTCTCTTTTTATTCCGTATCCTGTAGGGGAGGACCCCTGTGTCCTCCCTTTGGATGAGATAAAACTTCAAAGTTCTTCTTCCGCCCAAGGGAGGACACAGGGGTCCTCCCCTACGGTGGAAACTCCGAAGTTAACGCAGGCTCAACAAAAAGCTTATGAATCACTGCTAAAAAAAGACAAAGCATTATTATTTGGTGTGACGGGTTCAGGGAAAACGGAGATATTTATCTCTTTGTTTGCCAAGATTCTCGAAGAGGGAAAAACATCTATTTTCCTTATGCCAGAGATCTCACTCACTCCTCAAATGGAAAAACGTCTGAAAGTCTACTTTGGTGAAACTGTAGAGATGTGGCACTCTAAGCTGACGAAGAAGAAAAAAGAGTCTATTTTAAAAGGTATAGAAGAAGGAGAAATACGCATTGTGGCAGGAGCACGTTCCGCATTATTTGTACCTTTGTCCAACTTGGGGCTTATTGTAGTAGATGAAGAACATGATGATTCGTATAAAGCGATGACGAGACCTCGTTACCATGCACGCGATGTGGCTGTGTTGATGGGAAGCAAATTGGGCGCTAAAGTGGTGTTGGCCTCTGCAACACCATCTATGGCCTCGTATTACAAATATGATGTGGTGAAGTTGGCTCAACCCTTTGTGCAAACACAAAAAAAATATCAGTTTATCTCGGGTGACAGTATTAATCATACAATGTTGCATGCTTTACATATGCACTATAAAGCGGGGGATCAGTCCCTTTTGTTCTTGCCTACAAGAGGGAACTTTAAGTACCTTTACTGCGAGAGTTGTGGGAAAACACATCTCTGTCCCTACTGTTCGGTAGGGATGGCGCTTCACAGGAAATATAAACATTTAAAGTGTCACTACTGTAATTTTACAGAAGCCATAGTGGATACCTGCACACAGTGTGGAGATACACCTCTCAAAAGTGAACGTATGGGTACAGTAGAAGCCATAGAAATCATCTGCGAAGCGGTAGAGGGTATACAGGTGGAGCAGTTTGATAAAGACAGCATAACGACGGCAAAGAAGCTCAAAGAGGCACTGAAGCGTTTTGAAACAGGAGAGAGTAATCTTCTTTTGGGAACGCAGATGTTAAGTAAAGGGCATGACTATGCCAATATTACGCTTTCTGTGATCATGGGACTTGATTACATCTTGGGTCTTGCAGACTACAGGGCACGTGAAAGGGCGATCTCTTTACTTTTTCAAATTGCAGGACGAAGCGGACGGGCCAAAGAAGCAGAGGTTATCGTGCAAACAGGTGATCCAGAGTTTTTTCAAACTTATTTGGCTGATTATGAACTTTTTATTAAAGATGAGTTGGCATTTTTGGAGATGGCTGACTATCCGCCTTTTGCCTCACTGGCACGTATACTTGTTGCACATAAAGATGAAAGTAAAGCAGGGAAGATAACCTTGGATACCGTGACAAAACTCAAAGCGTTTAAAGATATAGAAATAGTAGGAAGCGGTAAAGCACCTGTTGAGCGCATAGCCAATAAATATAGGTTCAATATTTTACTGCGTGCAAAAAACAGAGTACCACTTCTTAAAGCTTTACACTCTGTGGATTGCAGAGAGATAGAGATAGATTTTGACCCGGTAGAATTCTCATGAATTCGAAGTGAATAGTGAATAGTTAATAGTGAATAGTAGATTTTTTTGCTAGAATGTTTTTATGAGTATCTTAGCCGATAAAAGTTACCAATTTGCTATAAGAATTGTGAAACTAAATGTATATTTAACAAAAGAAAAAATAAATGAAAAATAACTATTCACTATTCACTATTCACTATTCACTATCTTCTTCAAAGGAGATCTGGTGAAACCAAGATATCCGACGAAGAAGATATATGTGGGTGATGTGGCTGTAGGTGGGGATGCGCCTATTTCTGTGCAGTCTATGACGTACAGTGATACACATAATGTCGCAGCGACAGTAGAGCAGATAAACCGTCTTCATTTTGCCGGGGCTGATATGGTACGTGTTGCTGTGCCTGAGATGGAAGATGCCTTGGCACTCAAAGCCATTAAAGAGCAGATCTCTCTTCCGCTTATTGCAGACATCCATTTTAACTATAAGCTGGCACTTGAAGCTGCGAAGTGGGTAGACTGTATTAGATTTAACCCGGGAAATATTGGTGAGAAATCTCGGATAAAAGAGATAGTTAAAGCCTGTCAGGAGAGATCTTTGCCTATTCGTATAGGGGTTAATGCCGGTTCACTTGAAAAAGAGTTTGACCAAAAGTATGGAGCAACAGCCGAGGGTATGGTAGCTTCTGCGGAGTATAATATCAAGTTTTTGGAAGATCTCGGATTTACAGATATCAAAGTCTCACTTAAAGCTTCGGATGTTGATCGTACCGTAGATGCCTATAGAATGTTGCGTCCTAAAAATGAGTACCCTTTTCATTTGGGAGTAACGGAAGCAGGGACTATCTTTCATGCGACCATTAAATCTTCCATTGGTCTTGGAACCTTGTTACTTGATGGTATCGGTGATACCATGCGTGTTTCTATTACGGGTGAACTGGAAGAAGAGATCAAAGTAGGCAAAGCGATACTGAAGGATTCTGGACGTATCAAGGAAGGTTTAAATATTATTTCCTGTCCTACCTGTGGGCGTATAGAAGCAGATCTTGTTACTGCTGTAGCAGAGGTGGAAAAGCGTACAGCACACATCAAAACACCAATGGATGTCTCAGTAATGGGCTGTGTGGTGAATGCCATAGGGGAAGCAAAACATGCGGATGTTGCTATCGCCTATGGAAAAGGTGCAGGACTGGTCATGCTTAAAGGTGAAGTGGTAGCAAGGCTTCCTGAAGAAGAATTGGTTGACAGATTTGTTGCCGAAGTTGAGAAGTTTGCAGAGGATAACAAATAATGGAAAACATGTATAACCTGAACATAGAAAGAGCCGTACTCTCATCAGTTATTTTTGACCCAGAAACGTATGAAGAAATAGCAGCAAAGTTAAAGCCGCATGACTTTTACCTTCCTTTTCATCAGCATGTATTTGCTGCTATGGAAGAACTCAGTGTGGAAGAGAAACCTTTGGATGATGAGTTTTTACGTTCAAAATTAAATACTATGGGTAAGTTTGATGAGGTAGCGATGTTGGACATAGTTTCCTCAAACCCTATCACAAACACCTCGGCTTACATGAAAGAGATAAAAGCAAAGTCAACTAAAAGAGCTTTGGCTACACTGGCAACTGAGATCAAAAAAGTGACGCTTGAAGATGATTTACCTGCTGAAGACGTAATGAACCTTGTGGAGAAGAAACTCTATGAAATTACGCAGAATTCTACCTCAGATGACTTTAGGGAATCCCATGAAATTACTTTAGCGATGATGGCAGAGATAGAGCGTCTTAAAACGCTTGGAAATTCTAAGCTCATTGGTACAGATACAGGCTTTAAAAACCTGAATGATAAAACATCAGGATTTGGTAAAGGGGACCTGGTGATCATTGCTGCTCGGCCAGCGATGGGGAAATGTTTGGGAAAAGGTACAAAAGTTTTGATGTATGATGGTACATTAAAAAAAGTAGAAGACATTCAGGTGGGTGATAGGCTTATGGGTGATGATTCCACTCCACGTAATGTACTCTCTTTAGCTCAAGGACGAGAAGAGATGTATTGGGTGCGACAAAATAAAGGTTTGGATTATCGTGTGAACAAGTCTCATATTTTATCGTTGAAGCGTTCTAGAAATGAGGGAAAACATAAACACGGAGATATCCTCAATATAGAAGTTTCTGAGTATATAGAAAAAAGTAATAGGTTTAAGTCTAATTACAAAGGCTATAAGGTTGCAGTTGATTTTGAAGAAAAACATTTGGATATAGAACCTTATTTTTTAGGCTTATGGCTAGGGGATGGCAGAAGTTCTGATGTGCGTATCGCTACAGAAGATGATGAAGTGGTTTCTTATCTGCAAGAGTATGCATTTGCTTTAGATAAAAAGTTACATCGTTATGAAGTAGTGGGTAAATGTACGATGTTCGGTATTACAAACATTCAAAAAGAAGGTGCATTAAGAGATGTCAGTAACTCCCTACAAGGAAAACTTAGAATCTTAGGGCTTATTGATAACAAACATATACCACAGGCATATCTTACTGCTAGTAGAGAACAGAGGTTGGACTTGTTGGCAGGTTTGTTAGATAGTGATGGCTATTATGATGATAAATATCATGTGATGGAGATAGTGCAGAAAAGAAAAACTCTTGCAGAACAAGTAAAATTTTTAGCAGACTCTCTTGGATTTAGAACATCGTTTGTTAAGAAAAAAGCTACTATAAAATCTATAGGATATGAGAGTGATGTCTATAGGGTTCGTATAGTAGGACACTTAGATATGATACCTACATTAATCCCTCGAAAACAGGCAAGGGGTTTGATTTCTAAAAGAGAACATATGCATACGGGGATACAGGTTGAGTTTGATAAAGTAGATGATTATTATGGTTTTGTATTAGATGGAAACCATCTTTTTTTACTTGAGGATATGACGGTAACACATAACACGGCACTGGTACTCAACATGGCACTCAAGGCTATAGAACGAAATGAAGGAGTGGCTTTTTTCTCACTGGAAATGCCAGCAGAACAGTTGATGTTGAGACTGCTTTCGGCCAAAACATCCATTCCTTTACAGGCATTGAGAGTTGGAGATCTCAGAGATGAACAATGGTCTCAGCTTTCTGCAGCTACACAGGAACTTGGGTCAAAAAAACTTTTTGTAGATGACGGCGGGTATGCCACCATCCACCATGTACGTTCTAAACTCCGAAAACTTAAAGCACAACATCCTGAGATATCCGTAGCGATCATCGATTATCTACAGTTAATGTCTGGTGAAGGTAAAGAGGGAAGACAACAAGAAGTTTCAGAGATATCAAGAGGGCTTAAACAGTTAGCCAGAGAGTTACAGATACCTATAGTTGCACTCTCTCAGCTGAACCGTGGAGTAGAGAGCAGAGATAATAAACGACCCATGTTATCTGATCTTCGTGAATCCGGAGCCATAGAACAGGATGCTGATATCATTCTTTTTGTCTATCGTGATGATGTTTACCGTGAAGCACAGGAGAAAGAAAAAGAGATGAAAGCTAAAGCAGAGGGTAGAGAGTTCACAAATACGTTTACGAATAAAAAAGAAGAAGAAGCTGAAATTATTATAGGAAAACAGAGAAATGGACCTACGGGTACAGTCAATCTTGTTTTCCAAAAGAACTTTACACGTTTTGTGGATGCTTCCCCACAAGCAGCCTTTGAGATCGAGTATGAAGATGCAGATATCCCTATGCAAGAAGCAAATATCAATATAGATATTCCTACTATATAGGGTATGCAATTAGAAAAGCCAGCATTATTTCCTGAAAAGAAAACATTTGTCTGGTTTACAGTAGTTTTAGCATCTATAATATGTCTTCGACTTTTTATTGAATATCACGCGTATCAAAGCTTTGTTTCAAAGCCTTTTTATTATACCTATGCAACAGTATTGAATGCCTATGAAAAGTCAAAAGGCGGTAAACGTTATCAAGTCCTTAAACTTCACAGTGATGAGGGGTTTACTTTTTATACCACGAGTCATGTTAAAGATGATTTTCAGAACACGCGTTTACGTGTACAAATTTTCCCAAGCAAAAGCATTTCATTTCAAGCATATTTAGGTACGTTTTATGTCAAAAGCCGTATTAAAGAACAGCATTCTATTCCTCTTACATTTAAAGATAAACTACTGAAAAAAGTGGCGGCGCAACATGAAAATACTGCTTTACAATCTTTTTACAATGCCATCTTTTTTGCTACACCTTTGGATAAAGAGCTAAGAGAGAATATAGCGATGCTTGGAGTGAGTCACCTTGTGGCTTTGAGTGGGTTTCATTTGGGGATATTGTGGGGACTGGTATATAGTTTGATCTTGCTCCTCTACCGACCTTTACAGCAACGCTATTTCCCTTACCGACATGCATTGTTTGATGTTGGAATTACAGCGATGCTACTTTTGGGAGCGTATGTATGGTTTGTGGATTTTCCACCATCACTGCTACGTTCTTATGCCATGGTCTTAGTGGGATGGATGATGCTTTTATTTGGAGTAGAGTTACTCAGTTTTACATTTTTAAGTACGATAGTTTTCATACTTGTGGCACTTTTCCCTTCTTTGCTGCTTTCTCTTAGTTTTGGTCTTTCGGTTGCAGGTGTATTTTATATCTTTCTTTTATTGCAGTATACAAAAATATTTAAAGCCTGGACTATCTCTTTGCTGTTTATTCCTGTGGGGATCTTTATGTTGATGCTGCCTGTGGTACATGGGATATTCCCTGTAACAAGTGGATATCAGCTTTACTCTCCGTTACTCTCTTTGCTGTTTATTCCTTTTTATCCATTGGTTATGATCTTACATCTTTTTGGGCTAGGAAATATGCTGGACAGTGTTCTTCTTTACTTGTTTGACTTGCCTTCTTTCTCTAAAGAGATGTTACTTCCTGCTTGGATTGTTGGGGGTTATATATTGCTTTCTCTGGGAGCAATATGGCGTAAGGAACTGTTTTATCTGCTGCTTGGAGCAGCCTTCTCATATATGGTCTATCTCTTCCTCTTTGTTTAGCAGGTCACAAAACTTTAAACCATGTAAAAAGATGGCCCATGAGATGTATATCCATAAAAAGAAAAAGAGTATGGTGGAGATACTTCCATAGACAGAGGCATAGGTTTTATTGTGAAGGACATAAAAGACAAAAGCACTTTTAGAGAGGTACCATATGAGTGAAGAGATAAAAGAACTGATCATGGCTGAGGAGACAGCTATCGGTGTATTGGCAGACATTTGATAGAGTACATAAAATACCATCCACACGATCAAGTAGGGTAAGAAATAGAAAAGATGAATATTGCTTGTAATACTGTTTTTATCTAAATAACCTTGAATAAAAGTGGAAAGATAAAATGAGGCACCCATCATAGCAGGAATGATAAGAAGTAATAATAGGTAGGTCTTGACTGCTTCCCGAATGCTGCGACTGGGTGTAGAAAAAATGTCATTGACAATATAGTCATAGTTTTTAAAGAACATCACTGCGGCAAAGGTGACATAAAAAGCACCCACATAACCTAATTGATTTGAGTTTTCCATAAAGGTATTAATGTATACCATGACCTCTTTAGAGTCAGTAGGGAGAAGGTTTGCAAAGATGAGTGATTCTATCTTTTGATATACTGTATCAAAGACTGGAAGGGTCGTAAAAACCCAAAGCATAATGACAAGCAGCGGAATGATGGAGAAGAGTGTACTCCAACTCAGACTTGAAGCATAATGTCCTATCTTATCGTCAAAGAGGTCACCTAGAAAGTCACGTAAAAAGATGTAATAATTTTTTAAGATCTTTCTAAATTGAGTATTCGTTTTCATCACAGTGTCCCTCTGATATTTTTTACTTAATTTGGCAGTCCCATCTTTCCAGGGTTTAGAATGTTGTTGGGGTCAAATGATTTTTTAATATCTTTAAATAGATCAAGCTCCATATCGGTAAAGGCAATACCCATAAATGGAGCTTTAGAGGTACCAATACCATGCTCTCCAGAGAGTGTACCACCCATGTCTACTACCATTTGAAATATCTCTTCTATGGCTTGATGTCCTTTGTGCAGTTCTTCTTTGTCTTTGCCATCTACAACCATAACATTTACATGTATATTGCCATCACCCGCATGTCCAAAACACGGTACTTTAAAGCCATATTTGTCACCTATATCATAGATAGCATTAAGTGCATTTGGAAGCATAGAACGTGGTACAGAGATGTCTTCATTGAGTTTTTTGTTACCAAAAATTGTGATGGAAGGTGAGGCATTACGTCTGGCATACCAAAGTTTGTTACGATGTTCATCATCATGGGAGATGATGAACTCTTGGGCATTATTCTCTTTAAAAGAAGCCTCTAGGGTCTCTAGTTGAAAGGCTACTTCTTCAGGTACATTCCCATCTACATCACCAATGAGTAATGCGCCTGCATTTTCAGGGAGTTCAACACCAAGTTTCTCTTTGAGTGCCTGTACGACAAGCGCATCCATGAACTCCATGGCTACTGGATTTGCTCCAGCTGCTAAAGATTTAAAAACAGCATTCATCGCATCATCTACAGAAGGAAAAATACCCATATATCCTTTTGTGTACTTAGGTTTAGGTATGAGTTTGAGTGTGATCTCACTAAGAATTGCAAGGGTGCCTTCTGAGGCTATCAGTATACCTGCCGTGTTGTAGCCTGCAACATCTTTAATGGTACGTTTCCCTGCCCTTATGATATCACCATTTGCCCGTACTGCACGAAGTGCCATGACATAGTCTTTTGTGATACCATACTTTGCAGCTCTCATGCCTCCAGCATTTTCAGAGACATTTCCCCCCAGAGTTGAGTACTCTTCACTTGCCGGGTCTGGTGGATACATAAGTCCTACTTCCCCAGCTGCCCGTTGTAAATCCATGTTGATGACACCAGGTTGGACAACTGCCACCATATTTTCCATGTCTATCTCTAGTATTTTGTTCATATGTTTCTCTAAGCCAAGGATGATGCCTCCATTGGTTGGTAAAGCACCACCTGTAAAGCCAGAACCTGCACCTCTTGGGGTGATGATAATATGATGCTTGTTGCAGTACTTGAGTATGTCAGAGATATCATTTTCATCTCTTGGAAAAAGTACAGCTTCTGGTTCAAAACGTGTACGTGTAGCATCATATGAATATGCGATGAGGTGTGCTTTGTCACTATAGACATTTTCTTTCTCGATCAGTTTTTCAAAATAGTGTATATGTTTTTTATTTAACATGAATTTCTCCCTGAATACTGATGCATTAAATAGCCTGAACCATGTTATAATAATTCCCTGTGGTATCGTTGCTTCCGCCAAACCAGCCCGACTCAATGGCGTTTAAACGCATATAAAATGGATATTTACCTTCTTTGGGGAGTCCTGCCATATTTTTTTGTCCCACAATTTTTCCTGAAATAGGATCCAAAAGTACAGCACTGTCTTTACGTACGATATAGATGAGACCTATTTGAAATTTCTTTGCAAAAGAAGCAAGGTTTTCTTTGGTAGGGATATCATCTCCGACTACTGAAAGATAGGTGAAAAAGAGGTCTGGGTGTATCCATTTTTTTTGTTTTGAAGATGTGATCTTTGCATAGGTGTCAGCATCGGGCGCCAAGAGAAGAATATTATTGTAGAGGTATCCTCCAATGACTTTGTCTTTTGGCGAAACAGAAGTTTTAATGCTTGGAAGTGCTTCATGATCTATGACATCTGCATCAAGAAGAACAGCCTGTCCATTGGACGCGGTTTGTGTAATGCGACTTGTAATAGCGGTAAGGTCATTACCATAGTTGTGAATAATGGCACCACTCATACCGTTGATGGGGAATTTTGAGTTGAGCGTAATGGAAGTACCCTTAACTGATTTAACAGAAGTGTGTATTGTTTGAGGGAAAAAACCTGCAAATAGAGGTACAGTGATGAGGGCGATAAGTGCTATTTTGTACATAGCCATCCTTTATGTGTGAATATATTGAATTGATTATACAAACAATATAGTAAAAGTTGATTGATGTCTTTGCTGTGGGCAACCATATTAACTTATTTCAGTTATAATTGTGTCCAATCAATAGTGGGGATAATGGTGCCAAATGGGAAGTCTTAAAAACATAGTTGTATGGATGTTAATAGCAAGTTCTCTCTTTGGGGCAAAGGTCACTTCTGAACAGTGGAAAAAAGGTGAAACATTTTCTGACTATTTAAATGACAGAAATATTTCAACAGATTTACTGGGGGATATTTCCAAAACAGATATTAAATTCCTTTCAGAAATTCAGGGTCAACAACTTTTTTATGAATTAAAAGACCAGGATGGCAATCTTGAACAAGCACTTATTCCTATAGGCAAAGAGATGCAGATCAGATTGGCCAAAGAGCGTAACAGTGAAAAGTACCACTTTGAGATCATTCCTATTGTCTATCAGGAAGAGGAATATAGTGCTACGATAAGCATAGAAAAAAATCTTCATACAGACATTAGTGCAGCATTAAATCATTCTGGTGTTGCAGATAAAATGGGACAGTTGTTTAAGGGGACAGTGAATGCCAAAAAGTTTAGAAAAGGTGATAAGGTCTCTTTTGTCTATACACAAAAAACCAGGATGGGACAACCTTATTATCGCCCATCTATAAAGATCGCGATGTACGAGTCCAAGGGTAAACGACAGTTTATTTATGCGGATGAAGACGGTTATGGGTATAAAAGTGATAAAAAATCCCAGTCTTATACTGTAACAGGAAAGAAGAAAGTGACGTATACGAGGAGGGTTCCAGTCAGTAAAAAGGGTTCTCGCTTTGGAATGCCTTTACGTCATATACGTGTGACTTCCTCATTTTCCTATAGAAGATATCATCCTATATTAAAGCGCTATCGTCCTCATCATGGTACAGATTTTGGCGCTAAAAGAGGAACACCTCTTTTAGCTGTGAATGCCGGTAAAGTGACTTTTTCGGGTCGTATGGGTGGTTATGGAAAAGTGGTGAAGATCAAACATGCAGGCGGTTATGAATCACTTTATGCACATCAAAGTCGTACCCGTGTCAAAAGAGGGCAGCGTGTCAAAAAAGGACAGATCATTGGTTATGTGGGAAGTACAGGTCGTAGTACAGGACCTCATTTACATTTTGGAATGAAGAAAAATGGAAGATGGATAAATCCTATGAGGGTTTTGCGTAAAAAATCGATCAAAACATCTATACTGAAAAAATTTACGAAGTATGAAGATGTAAAAACAACCAAATATAAAAAAGTAGTGATTAAAAATGCAAAAGAAAATAAAGAAAAACTTTTAAATTATCTCAAGCAGGAAGGTAAAGCTTTTATTTGGGACTCCAATACACAGACAAGTATGAGGATAAAAGATGATGAATATACTCAAGCACTTTAAATTACAGCCTTTGGTTGATGCGAAGTTTATCAATACTTCTTTGGCAACCTATGAACAAAATGGTGTCAAAAAATCATGGGAGATCGTGCAAGCACATGATTCTGTAGCCATACTTATTTATCATAAAGAAAAAGATGCCTTTGTACTTGTCAAACAGTTTCGTCCAGCTGTCTATTTAAACAATGACAATGGGATGACTGTAGAACTTTGTGCAGGTATCGTAGACAAAGAGCTTTCTTTGGAACAGATAGCCAAAGAGGAGATAGAAGAAGAGTGCGGCTATGATGTTGTACTTGAGAGGTTAGAAAAGATCACTTCTTTTCATACCTCTGTAGGCTTTGCTGGAAGTAAGCAAATGCTCTACTATGCAGAGGTAGATGAGAGCATGAAAGTTAGTGAGGGTGGGGGTATTGATCATGAAATGATCGAGGTTGTAACTATTCCTGTAAAGGAAGCTAAAGCACTTATTTATGATGAAAGTATCGCAAAAACACCAGGGTTGATGTTTGCGTTTATGTGGTACCTTGATAAGCTCAGTAGAGCATAAGGATCTTGGCGGACCTTGTCAGGTCTATGGTACAATGTCTCCAGGCTCATAAGATGCATAAAATACAGAACCATCATCAAATGTATTAACTGTAAGCTTTGAAAATTTTTCTAAGTAGTCCCAAAAGTCATCTTTGAGTTCTTGTGAAACACCTTTTGTATCTCGCAGCGCTACTTCCATACATCCAAGCCATTCAAACCTAGCTTTTTTGTTAATAGAAAAGTCATCATGTAAACGTATCATGTATTCATTAAGGTTCATATCTTTGGACTCTTCTTCATAGACCTTTGGTCCACCACAAACCTGTATGAAAAATAGAGTATTTTTCTCTTTTATTTTATTAAATTCTTCTTCATCTTGAGGGAAGAAATGTGAGATT
>QMKT01000034.1 GCA_003646505.1 Campylobacterota bacterium | reverse complement strand
TAGAATTAGAGATGGTTACTACCGCATCAGCATGTGTATGATCCACCACTTTAAACGGGATGATCGCATGCAAAATGGCCTCGACTGAGGGGTTAGGAGCACTTTTGTCTATCGTCGCTGCTTTTTGTCCGCTTACCATCTCCGTATCAGACAGATTCTTCAACTGTGCCATTTCCAATAACGTAAACATTTTAACAGGAGCAAACCCTTCTGTTTTAATGGAGACCAGGTCCCACCCAGACCCTTTCACGAAAAGTATCTCTTCTCCATCGACCATACTTTTCACAGACGTATTACCACCACCATGAAGTACCAGTTCATCACTTTGACCTAAAAGGTTTGAAGTATAGACTCTTAAGTCCAGATCATTTTTGCATTTTTTTGCTTCTGCATCATCCCATAAATTTTTCAAGACTTACCCTAGAACTTCAAGTTCATCAGAGTATTTATGTTCACAGTATGGTTCATAACTTGCTTTATACACGGCATAATGCGCCGATGCTTTATGTCCATCAAGTGCCGCTTCATTCTTCCAACTCTCATAAGCCATAAATTTTCGGCGGTTTCCTTCATATTGAAATATTTCATAAAAAATAACACCTTTTTCTGCTTTACTTGGTACTACCATTGCTGATAAAAGCTCTTTCATTTTTGCTTCACAACCTTCTTTTGCTATAAATGTTACTCTTTTTGTAATTGTCATGCTTTCTCCTATTTTGTTATTTTAATCGTTCTGTCTTAGTTATTATTTCAACGCATCTGTTTTCTGCGTCTCATATACCAGTACATAAATCCTCCACCTATAAGCAATCCTCCCAGTACCTGCACCCAGGCACTAAGTAGTATACTTTTATGTACAATTGTTTTATGCATTTCATTGTCTACTGTTACCCCTGCAAACTTCGCGGTATGGACTATGAGGGAAACTGCCAGATCTTTATCAGGCATCTCCTGGTGACAAGACAGACATACCCCTCTCCTATCAAGATTAGCTCTTGTTTCATTGTCCAATGCCTGAGAAAGTTTCCAATGATTCCCTACTGTTTGTACCTGTGTTCCATTTTCATCTAACATCACAGAATAATCATGTTGCAGATTCGGAATGGCCGGTATCTGCTCATCTACCTGATTAACTAGGAGTTTTTTATCTGCTGTCATCAGATCAACAATGGTTGTTTCTCTTTGATCTGCAAAATATTTACCCCCGTTGATACCGTACCCTAATGCCTTGTCAGAGCTGTGACAACTCTCACAGGTACGTGATGCTTTACTCACAGTATGTGGTTGTACCGGGGACATAGTAATAGAATTTATACCTTCTTTCCCTGCCCCCTCCACATTTGGTATCTTCCAGATATGGTTTTGTAAAAGCGCGTTACCATCTTTACCAATGACTGTCACCGTGACTTGACAACCTGGTATGGTAGGAGAGACACGTCCTTCACCGTTTTGACTGAGTGCAGGATCTTCCCATCTTAAATAAGAGCGTGTCTCAGTTACTTTACCATCAACTAAAAAGTCTTTCAGTGTGTCAACATCCCCCGTTTTCCCATTAACATGGTGCTTGGATGCCGCCAGAAAATCGGGGTTTTGTTTCCCCTCAGAATAGTCTATCTTGACATGGCAACCGTAACACTGTGGTGCCCATGTGGCATGGCAGGTATAACATTCAAGTTTATCCGTATGTGCCTGGATCTGATCCATGGCAACCAGCCCCTCTTTTGAGATCTTATCCTCTTTTTTCAAGAGCTTAAGTGGTTTGAGTTCAATGTCTTTCCCAGAAGCGAGATGCATCATGACCTTGTCACCATCACGCACTGCTTTTGTCATAGGATTGCCGCGGGCAGAGAGTAAAAACCCATCACCCTTATCTGCAGGGATCGCTCCTTGTTCCAGATAGGCAGCCAGAGTTTTCGTTGTGCCTCTTGCTTTTCCTTCTTTGGGTTTTGTATCAAATTCATCACTATATCCAAGAGGTAATTCCCAAGGATATTTTGACGTGGTCCCATGACAGTCTTGACACTCTATCTCTACAGCTCCCAGGTTCGCCCCCCTAAAGAATCCATCTCCATGCATGTCATTAGAGGTATGACAGTCTTGACAAAGCATACCTTTGGAATAATGGATATCTTCTGTCAAATGTAAATAACGTTTGGTATGCAGCTTAGGCTGTCCATTTCCTTTGTCATCAAAAGTAGCCTGATACTCGGTCTCCATCAATCCCTGATACGAAACACCAATACGCTTTCCTCTATTATGACAGGTCGTACAGGTTTCTACCGGGATACCCGAGTAGTTGACATCATGCACATTGACCTTAACTTCACGTGAAGACTGTATGGCATGCACCAGCATATGACCATCATCTTTTTTAGAAATACTTTTATCATTTCCTTCATACAGTCCGGCATTAGAGTAAGGAATGTGACAAGAAGCACAGCCTATACCTCTATAGTCCCCTCTTCTTTCACGCCCTTTCCCTCCGGTATGACAACGCAAACACTCTTGTCTTAAGTAGGTATAGACTGAAAGTGTAGGATCTTTTTCCACTTCCTCTGCAGTAGGCGCAGCAGGGAGTTCCTTGGTCTCCATAGGAAACCCTTGAGGCTCAAGTGCAGAGAGTTCATCCATATATTTTTTGTAAGTCTCTGTCCCCAAACGTTTATGCGGATCGGGTGATTTTCCACCAAAATTGGTATAGGTATGTTTATCCCCCTCTTTGGCACCAAATCCCCATAATGCCCCATGGATCTTTCCTTGTTCTGTTGCCATAAGATTATTTTCCTGTGCCGATACTTGGTTGGGATGACACATCCCGCAAGTGTTTTCATTGATCCATGGGCTGGCAGGGTATGGATAAAAGGCTTTAGGTCCTTCATGTGACTGAAAATAGACAAGTGTGTCCTTGTGTGCTTCTTCTTTCTTTTTAGCTTCAGGATTTCCTCCATGACAGATAACACAGTCATTCCCTTTTACACCTGCTTCTTCTGCCTTCTGTAAAATCGCCTGCATCATTCCGGAGTTTTGATCACGGATATCTTTTATCCCCTCATGACAAACGATACACTCATTTTGTCCCTGAGAAAATACCAATGCCATGAACACGGTCCATAAAGCTATAATTCTTATCATATCTTTCGCCTTTATTTCATAAAAATTTATTATATCCTAAATGAAGTAATTCATATTAAATTTACTCGATTATGTTATAATTTTCCAACTTTATACTAAAAATGGATGCACGCATGAAAAAACTTGTACTACTTGGATTTATCACTCTACTTACATTCTCTTATGCAAAAATGATTGATGGTATTGCTATCATTGTTGAAGGGGAACCTGTAACCACAGCAGAGATACACGCGATACAAAAACAGATGCAAATTTCTAAAAAAGAAGCCACCGATCTTCTTATTCAGGACAGACTGCAAAAATCAGCCATGAGAGACATCAAGGTTGAGGAAAAATCAGTCGATGCAAAGATAGCAGGTATTGCCGCGCAAAACAGCATTACTGTCCCGAAAATGCAGAAAATTCTACAGGAACAAGGGACTTCCTGGAATAGATATCGTTCAAGCATTAGAGATGCCATAAGAAAAGAGAAGTTTTATCAGGAAAAAGTAGTGAACAACATCCCTACACCAAGTGATGATGAACTGAGACTTTTTTATAAAAACCATAAAGAAGAATTTATCCTGCCTAAAAGTATCAATATGATCGAATACTCTGCAAAATCTGAAGCCAGCATGAAAAAATTCCTGGAAACCAAAAATACGAAGGGCATCAAAAGCCACTCTGTTACAAAATCAACCAAAGATCTGAATCCTGCCCTTCTTCGCAGTATTTTACAAACACAAGACGGTTCATTTACCCGTCCTCTTAATGCCGGAGACAGATACATCAGCTACAAAGTACTCTCAAAACAAGGAGAGGCAAGTATGCCTTTTGAATCATCCAAAGGTGCCGTTGCGGCAAGATGGAAACAACAACAACAAAGTAAAGCACTCAAAGACTACTTTGAAAAACTAAAAACAAATGCAGACATACAAGTATTGCGCTAAAAGCAAAGGAAAGAAATGGGACTAAAACCCGACAAATGGATACGTGAGAAATCAATCAACGAAGCAATGATAACCCCTTTTTGTGAGGGTCTGGTAGGTGAAGGAGTGGTTAGTTACGGATTAAGTTCATACGGCTATGACATTCGTGTTACTGATGAATTTAAGATCTTTACGAACATCAATGCAGAAGTCGTTGACCCAAAAGATTTTAATGAGAACAATGTAGTGGACTTCAAAGGTGACATCTGCATCGTCCCCCCTAATTCTTTTGCCTTGGCAAGGACAGTAGAATATTTTAAAATGCCAAGTGACACTTTGGCTATTTGTCTTGGAAAAAGTACCTATGCGCGTTGCGGCATCATCGTTAATGTGACCCCTTTTGAACCAGGGTTTGAAGGACACATTACCATAGAGATTTCAAATACCACTCCCCTTCCTGCTAAAATATATGCAAACGAGGGTATCGCACAGGTTCTCTTCCTTCAAGGTGACGAACAGTGTGAGACAACCTACTCTGACAGAAAAGGAAAATATCAGAGCCAAACAGGGATTACGCTTCCTAGAATTTTAAAACAAAGTTAATCTCTCCTTCCTCTTATAGTGTGGTATATAATGCCACACTACAAACCCTTCTTTTTTTTGCACAGATAAACTTATACCTTTTTCCATACTTTTGTGTTACAATGCCAAAAATCCCTTATATAAAGTAAGCATGAATGAAAAATTTAATTATCGTAGAATCACCTGCTAAAGCACGAACTATTACCAACTTTTTAAGCAAAGACTATAAAGTCATCGCTTCAAAAGGACATATACGTGATCTTCCTAAAAGTACCTTTGGTATCACCCTGGATGACGAAACTGGTGATCTTGTGCCCAAATATTCTATCCCCAGAGATGCAAATCCTACGGTAAAAGAATTAAAAAAACTTGCAAAAGAAGCAGAAACTGTCTTTATCGCGACCGATGAAGATCGTGAAGGTGAGGCGATAGGCTATCATATTGCAAAAGCCATAGGTAAAGAACCTACAGAGCTTCCACGTATTGTTTTTCATGAAATTACAAAGTCTGCCATCCAGCATGCCCTTGAGACACCACGTAAAGTAGATATGGATTCAGTGGATGCACAGCAAACGCGTAGACTGCTTGACCGTATTGTAGGGTATAAACTTTCTCCACTGCTTGCAAGTAAAATACAAAAGGGGCTTAGTGCCGGTAGAGTTCAAAGTTCAACCCTAAAATTGGTGGTAGAACGTGAACGTGAGATCAAAGCCTTTAAGCCTGAAGAATTTTGGACGATCGATGCTCTTTTCCAAAAAAACATAGATGCAGCTATCTATGATTATAATGGGTTAAAGATCGACAAACTCACTATTAAAAATGAAGCAGATGCAAGCGAAATAGTCACTGCCGCAAAAAGTGAAGATTTTATTGTACTTTCTTTAGACAAAACAAAACGAAAAACAAAAACACCTCCACCATTTATGACATCCACCCTGCAACAGGCCGCGTCAACACAGCTGGGGTTCTCTCCTAAAAAGACTATGATGGTAGCACAAAAACTTTATGAAGGTGTTAAAACAGACCAAGGGACAATGGGAGTTATCACGTATATGAGAACTGACTCTATGAATCTTGCAAAAGAAGCTGTTGATGCCGCTCGTGACTATATAAAGTCTACCTATGGTGATAAATATCTTCCCGCCAAAGCAAAAAATTATGTAACCAAATCAAAGGGAGCACAGGAAGCCCACGAAGCCATTCGTCCGACGATGATAACCTTTGATTCTAAAATGGCGGCAGATTACCTCTCTGCCGATGAACTGAAACTTTACAGACTGATTTACAACCGTTTCCTAGCATGTCAGATGACAGAAGCAGAGATGGAATCACAAACACTCCTATTTAAGGGAGATAAATGTACCTTTAAGGCAAGTGGTAGAAAACTTCTTTTTGATGGTTTTTATAAAGTAACAGGGCATGGGGACAAAGACAAACTTTTACCTGATCTAGAGAAAGGTCAGTCGGTAAGTTTAGATGACATAAAACAGGAACAACACTTTACTGAGCCTCCTGCCCGTTATAATGAAGCAAGTCTCATTAAAAAGCTGGAATCCCTGGGTATTGGTCGGCCAAGTACCTACGCGCCGACAGTCACAACATTGCAGACACGTAAATATATTGAACTTGAGAAAAAACGAATACACCCTACAGAAATAGCATTCACTGTTACAGAAATGCTTGAAGCACATTTTCCGGAAATTGTGGACTCAGGGTTCACTGCAAGTATGGAAGAGACACTTGATGAAGTAGCAGAAGGCAAGACTGACTGGCAAACTATACTCAAAGCTTTCTATACACCATTTTTACAAAAGGTAGAAGAAGGCAAAAAAAATATTAAAAGTCTTAAGATTGCTATTCCTACCGGAGAAAATTGTCCAAAATGCGAATCTGAACTTCTTTTGCGTAAAGGCCGCTATGGTGAATTCATCGCGTGCAGTAACTTTCCTAAATGTAAATATACTAAAAATACTGATGGCACAGAGATAGAGGGTCCGGAAGAGACGGACGAGAAGTGCGAAAAATGTGGCTCTATGATGGTTATCAAGAACTCCAAAAGAGGAAAATTCCTAGCCTGTTCAGCCTACCCTAAATGTAAAAATGCCAAATCTCTTGAACCAGCAAAAGAGCTCACTGTCCCCTGCCCAGAATGTGGAGGGAAACTTCAAGAAAGAGAAGGGAAAAGAGGTAAGTTCTTTGGCTGTGTCAATTACCCAAAATGTAAATTCATTGCTAACTTTGAACCTGTAGATAAAAAATGTCCAGAGTGTGATTATACCATGGGGATAAAAACCCTAAAAAGTGGTAATGTCTATGAGTGCTTTAAGTGTAAACACAAAGAAGAGGCTAAATAAATCCTATGGAACAAAAACAGATCTTCTTATGTGCCATCAATAACATCCTTAGCGGTACCTGCCAGGAAGACTGTAAATTTTGTACACAAAGTGTTAGATATCATGCCAATATTGAACGTTACAACTACAAGAATATCGAACAGATCGTCTCTGAAGCAAAAGCAGCAAAAGACAATGGTGCATTAGGATATTGTTTAGTAACGGCAGGTAAAGGTCTTGATGATAAAAAAGTTGACTTTGTCGCACGTGCTGCACAGGCAGTGAAAGCTGAAGTAAAAGATCTCAACCTCATTGCCTGCAATGGGACAGCCACAAAAGAACAGCTTACCTACCTTCAGCATCATGGTATAGACAGTTATAATCACAACCTTGAAACTTCTGAACGTTATTATTCAGATATCTGTCAGACACATGCTTGGAGCGAACGGTATGAGACCTGTGAAAATGTTAAATCGGTAGGTTTAGCGCTGTGCTCTGGTGGTATTTTTGGAATGGGAGAAACTACCGAAGACAGAGATTCACTTTTGAACTCTATCGCATCACTTTCACCGGAGTCAACACCTCTAAACTTTTATCACCCCAATCCTGCACTCCCTATTAAAACGAGAAATATAGAGTTGAGAGAGGCGGTAGAGATCATCAAAAAAGCACGTACACTTTTAGGAGAAGATAAACTCCTTATGGTTGCAGGAGGACGTGAACTTCTATTTAATGGAAAAGAGTCATTGATGTTTGAGGCGGGAGCCAATGCTATGGTCATAGGAAACTACTTGACCACACAAGGCATTGAGGCCAGTAGTGATAAGAAAATGCTTGACGCTTTAGGATATGAGGTAGCCACAAGCTGTGATACACACTAACATCACACTTATCCTCACGCTCTCACTGCTTATTTGGAGTAGCCCTTTTGTTTCAAAATTATTTCGTCTGCCTATCCCACCCGTTGAGATTATTTTGGGAGCAATTTTTGCCTATATAGGACTGGTAGGACACAATCAATACTTCGACCTTATTGCCGAAGTGGGATTCCTGTATCTCATGTTTTTAGCCGGGATGGAAGTAGATCTCAAACAAATTACAAAAAGTCCCAAAATAGTCATACAAAAATCTATACTTTTTCTCTTTTTAATGGTTATTTTTTCTATAGTGTTTGGATTTATCTTTGATTTAAATGCTATTGTCATCATCTCTATGCCTCTTATATCCATAGGATTACTCGCATCACTCTCTAAAGAATACGGCAAAGAGGAACCATGGATAAAATTAGCTTTTATCGCAGGGGTATTAGGAGAGATCGCAAGTATTGCCGCGCTCACTATATTTGATGTGGCAACCGTTACGGGTTTTAGTATCGCTCTTATTGTAAAGATAACCTATCTACTCTTATTTATCCTTGTTATTTACCTGCTTTACAAGATGCTTCATCTACTTTTTTGGTGGTACCCTGAATTAAAAAGTATCCTAGTACCAAAAAGGGATACTTCCGCACAAGATATCCGTCTTTCTATGGCTCTCTTTTTTATCTTAATCGCTGTGATGCTGTCTTTGGAATTAGAATTGGCACTGGGTGCCTTTATAGCAGGAATAGCCATATCTGCTTTCTTTCATCACGAGAAGGAACTTGAAGAGAAGATGTCTAGTCTTGGATTTGGGTTTTTAGTACCTCTTTTCTTTATCCATGTAGGGGCATCATTTGATTTAAATGCACTACCATTAGATGGAGTTATCTCTGGGGCACTACTCATTACGTTTTTAATGCTTGTGTCAAGGTTATTTGCAGCTATTGTATTCAAGAGGATAAGTGGGTCGAAAGATGCCCTGCTTGTAGCTCTATCACTCTCCATGCCCCTTACTCTTCTTGTTGCTGTTGCAACGATTGGATATGAAACAAAATTATTAGATCTATTGACCTACTATCAGTTGATCTTAGCAAGTATCTTTGAGATTTTGATCTCCATGACGATCATCAAAACATTACAGGCAAGAAAAAAACTTAGCCCCTAGGCTTTAACTTCCTAATGAAGAATCCCTCCCCATTAGGAAAAGACTAATCTTCTTCCTGCATCTCTTTTACAGCATTTTCATATTCTTCATTTGCCACTTGTGTTTTTTCTTCTAATTCGCGTGAGATATTCACATCACCTGCCGCAATAATTTCTTCTTTTGTTTCTTCTGTGGAAATTTTTTCTTTAGCTGCTGCTTCATCAAGTGCTTTTTGAGCCAATTGTTTTTTCTCTAATTCTGCTTTTTGAGCTGCTTCTTGAGCAAGTTTTTCAGCTCTTTGTTTCTCATATGCTTCCACTTCGCGTTTTTCTGCTGCACGTTGCTCTGCTGCTGCTTTTTCTTCCGCGGCCTTGGCTGCTACTGCTTCTGCTTCTTTTGCAGCGATCTCAGCTTTTAGTGCTGCTGCTTTCTCCTCTGAAGCTTTTTGTGCCTCATCTTTTTTCTTTGCTTCTGCCATTGTCTTTTGACGAATATCTTCTGTACTTTCCTCTGAATCACCTTCATTCACTATACTGTCAAGTTCATTGGTTACTGCAGCTACAGAATCAGCCATCTCCACATCATTCTCTATATTTACACCAGTCTCTTCTGGCTCTACAGTCTCCTCTGGTTCCACGATCTTCTCTTCTTCCACAGCTTCTACTGGAACAGAGATAACCTCTTTAACCTCTTCATTCTCAATTTCACCACCACTTAATGCAGAAGATTTTCGCATATCATTAAGTAATTGTTCCTCCGCTAGGTCCATCTGTAAAAAGTCTTCTTTTAAAGATGCATTCGCACTCACAAATAATAACGCAATTCCTACCAATAGATATCGTTTCACATTTTACTCCTTAGGTTCTAGCTGTTTTAATTCAAAATACTCTTTTTGGAGTTTTTGATTTTCAATTTTTAACGCTTTATCTTCAAGGGATAAGCGGTATTTTTTCTCTTTTAACTGATTAAGAACCGTTAATGAGTTCTCTCCATACATCAAAATACCCACATAGATACCAAACAGAAGAATACCTATAGCCGTCACCAAAAAAGTTTTCAATGAAAAATCGGCTATACCTCCTGCTTGTCTGGTCTCTGTCATGACTTATACCTTTTTACTTCGTAAAAAGAGACGCACCTAAATATTCAAATTGACCCAATTCTGCTTCGATCTCAAGTAATCTGTTATATTTGGCAATTCTGTCAGATCTTGCTGTTGATCCTGTCTTTATTTCACCTGTATTAAGTGCCACTGCAAAATCTGCTATAAACGTATCTTCACTCTCTCCTGAACGGTGAGACATCACGCAAGTATACCCACTTCTTTGTGCAAGACGTACAGTTTGCATTGTTTCAGAAACAGTTCCTATCTGATTTGGCTTGATTAAAATAGAGTTTGCAATATCTTTTTCAATACCTTCTGCCAAGATTGCTACATTGGTTACAAATAGGTCATCCCCAACAAGCTGTATACGATCTCCAAGCACTTCAGTAAGTTCTTTCCATCCTTCCCAATCATCTTCACCTAATCCATCTTCAATAGAAACAATAGGGTAATTCTCACACATTTGTGCATAATATGCGGTAAGTTCAGAAGAAGTAAGTTCTCTATTCTCAGACTTCAGTACATACTTTCCTTGATCATTCAACAGTTCAGATGCTGCAACATCAAGTGCAATAGCTATCTGTTCGCCAGCCTTGTATCCTGCAGCATCTATCGCTTTCATGATTACCTGTAATGGTTCTTCATTACTCTTTAAATTAGGTGCAAATCCGCCTTCATCCCCAACAGCAGTACTCTCTCCCATTCCATCAATGATCTTTTTAAGATTATGATAAACTTCAGCACATGCTCTAAGTCCCTCAGAAAATCTGTCAAATCCTATAGGCACAACCATATACTCCTGGAAGTCCACAGAGTTGTTTGCATGCTCTCCACCATTAATAATATTAAGCATTGGAACTGGCATTACTACGGCGTTAGCACCACCCAGGTAACGATAAAGGGGCATTTTCATACTTGCCGCTGCTGCACGTGCTACAGCCATAGAAACACCAAGCACTGCATTGGCACCAAGGTTTCCATAGTTATCTGTACCATCTACCTCTTTCATCGTTATATCAATCTCTGCTTGATTGAAAGGACTTAGCCCGACGAGTGCATCACAAATAGCTCCATTGACATTTTCACAGGCTTGAAGTACCCCTTTACCCATGTAACGGTCTCCGCCATCACGCAATTCTAATGCCTCACGTTTACCCGTGCTTGCCCCACTAGGAACAATAGCATTTTCAACTGTACCATCACTAAGACTTACTGTTACTTTTACAGTAGGATTCCCTCTACTGTCCATTACTTCTGTTGCTACGATCTCATCGATAAAAATCATCTATTTCCTTTATACTCTATTCATTATTTACATTTGTCTATTATTTTATCGAAATTTACCCTATACTTAAATGAGTATACAAAGTGAAAGCAGTATTGCCAGATTCATACTTCAAATTATGTTGAGGGAAAGGATATTTAACAGAGTGAAGAATTGTATAAATTTAAAAAAAATACCTCTCAAACATGTATATGCTTGAAAGAGTATATTCATCATTAAAATGATGTTTGATTAATTTTCTTTTGGTTTAATTGGAGGGAATGCTCTGATCGCTGCTTTAATATGATTAGGTGTTTTATCTGTTTCTTTATATCCAGCCTTTAACAAGTCATAATATGCAAATGGCATAAAATGTTCCCTGGTTATCACCACTTTTGTATGATTCTTTTTTGCCCAGTTAAACATTGACTTGGCTCCTTTTTTCCCAACATGTATACACCCATGAGACATCGCATCATCATTACCCATGTGAATAGCATGACCTCTATGTGTAAACCATAAAGAAAAATCCATGTTATTTATACCTGAAGCTTCAGGGAATGATTTTGACATATAAAAACGTTCTTTTCTGAATATATTAAAAATTCCCGATGGCGTTTCATGCCCTTTTGCTCCAGAGGAGATGATCGCTGCCCACCAGATCACTCCATCACTATCTATAGCATACGCAGCACCGTCTGCACCTCTTTCTCTAAGGGAAGCTACAATATAATCCTGACCTGCAAGATCTACAATCTTCTCCTTACCATCCTCCCCTAACACTGCAAATTTTGATTTGCTTAGAGGTAATACCTTACTCTTTGTATCTCCTGCGTGCGCACTTTGCATACCAAACATTATGACTAACCCGATCAACAATATTCTTTTCATTTTTTTCCCTTATTTACTAAATCTAGTAATTAGATTTTTAATTATATTCTCTTTACTAAAATTTATCATTAAGAAACCTATACTTCGATATACTTTTCCAACATTATCATACGAAGGAAAAGAATGAAAAAGATAATTACAGCGTCACTAATGACTACTGGTTTATTTCTATTTACAGCATGTACAAGTTCAGCACCAGTATTGCCAGATACACCAAGCTTTAAAAAAGGGAAACTAGATGGATGTAGCACTGCTACAGGAGAATACACAAAAGACAGTGATGCCTTTAAAGTCGATGCAGACTATAAGAATGGATGGTTTTACGGACGTAAAAACTGTAACCCCTCCCAAGCATAAGCATAACAACTCTTTTGAGTTGTTGTCCATCAATAGATACTTCAGATCTAACTACATAAAAATTCATCTTCACACTTAGGAATATAGAGTAATGAGTAATGAGTAATGAAGTTTGACGTAGATATAGTATAAAGACAAGTAAGAGAAAGATAAATATGATGGTTTGATTGATTATAGATAAGAGTGAAGTGTGTTATAAACTCAAAGTGGCAGCGACCTACATTTCCACAGACGTAGCCTGCAGTATTATCGGCGATGGGAGGCTTGACTTCCAGGTTCGGAATGGAGCTGGGTATGACCCTCCC